>JBDKEX010000139.1:0-10767 GCA_039798985.1 Pseudomonadota bacterium
GGGGGCGTCGTTGCCGGCGGGTCAAGCAAGGCGTCGGCCGGTACGCTCAGGCGCGGCACCAAGGTCACGCCCATGCCAGCCGCCACCATGTGTTTGATGGTTTCGAGGGACGAGCCTTCGAAGCTCTTGCGTATGCCTTCGGCGTCGTTGGAGAAGCGGGCAAATTCCGGGCAAACCTCCAGCACATGGTCGCGAAAGCAGTGGCCGTTGCCGAGCAGCAGCATGGTTTCTTGCTTGAGTTGTTCGGCCGTGACGCTGTTTTGCTGGGCCAGTGGGTGCGACACAGGCACCACAGCCATGAAAGGCTCGTCGTAAAGGGGGGCAATGGCGAGGTTGGTGTCCGGGAAGGGCTCGGCCAGAATGGCTGCGTCAATTTCACCCAGCCGCAGCTGCTCCAGCAGTTTGGCGGTCAGGTTCTCTTGCAACATCAACGGCATTTGCGGCGTGCGTTCTATGACCTGGCGCACCAAGTCAGGCAGCAAATAAGGGCCGATGGTGTAAATCACGCCCAGACGCAAGGGGCCAGCGAGCGGGTCTTTTCCGCGCTTGGCGATTTCTTTGATGGCAGCGGCTTGCTCGAGCACGATTTGGGCTTGACGAACGATTTCTTCGCCCAGCTGTGTCACGGCCACTTCGCTGGCGTTGCGTTCGAACAGCTTGAGTTCGAGCTCCTCTTCGAGCTTTTTGATGGCGACGCTGAGTGTGGGTTGGGAGACAAAACAGGCCTCGGCGGCCCGGCCAAAGTGCTTTTCACGCGCCACGGCCACGATGTATTTGAGTTCGGTCAGGGTCATGGTGGATACCAGGTGCCGGTTCGAAGGGCTCAGGCCTTCAGGTAGTCTGATTTTGCACCCAACCAGCGGTCAATGTGTTGCTGTGCAGCATCAGGCCAGCGTTGTTGGATCAGAGGCGCCCAATGGCGCGCCCATTCCAGCAGGTGGGTGTCGGTTTCCAAATCGGCGAAGCGCAGCATGGCGGCACCCGACTGGCGCGCGCCCAGGAATTCCCCGGGCCCGCGAATCTCCAGGTCACGGCGCGCAATCTCGAATCCGTCGTTGGTTTCGGCCATGGCGCGCAGCCGTTCGCGAGCGGTTTCGCTGACGCGACCGCTGTCGTTGGTGGCGTAAATCAACATGCAAACCGAAGCGGCGGAGCCGCGCCCCACCCGCCCGCGCAGCTGGTGCAACTGGCTCAAGCCAAATCGCTCGGCGTGTTCTATGACCATCAAAGAAGCATTGGGCACATCGACGCCGACCTCGATGACCGTGGTGCTGACCAACACCGCCATGGCGCCGCTGCTGAACAGGGCCATAACGGCTTTTTTCTCGGCCGCTGGCATGCGGGAGTGCAACAGGCCCACCTGCACGGGTGAGCCGTCGGGCATGCAAATGTTTTGCAGCGCTGCGACCAAATCCTGGTGCGTGGCTGTGGCATTGTGCAGGTCCAACACCTCGCTTTCCTCAATCAAGGGGCACACCCAATAGATTTGGCGCCCTTGGGCCACCTGGGCGCCGATGCGGGCAATGAGTTCATCACGCCGGCTGTCTGCGATCACTTTGGTGACGATGGGGGTGCGGCCAGGTGGCAGCTCGTCGATGGTGGAAACGTCCAGATCGGCGTAGTAGCTCATGGCCAGGGTGCGCGGGATGGGGGTGGCCGTCATCATCAAAAGGTGGGGCTCCAGCGCGGCGTCCTGCATTTTGCTGCGCAGGGCCAGGCGCTGGGCCACGCCAAATCGGTGTTGCTCGTCGATCAAAGCCAGCGCCAAGTTCTTGAACTGCACCTGATCTTGGATGACCGCATGGGTGCCCACCACCAGTGCGGCCTCGCCGCTGGCAATTTGCGCCAGCATGGCGGTGCGCTCTTTCTTTTTTTGGCTACCGGTGAGCCAAGCCACGGTTTTGCCCAACGGCGCCAGCAGGGGGGCGAGCCAACCCACCAGTTTGCTGAAGTGCTGCTCGGCCAGGATTTCGGTGGGGGCCATGAGTGCGCATTGCCAACCGGCATCGATAGCCGCCGTGGCAGCCAACGCGGCCACCACGGTTTTGCCACTGCCCACATCGCCCTGCAGCAAGCGGTGCATGGGCACGGGGCGGGCCAGGTCACTGGCGATTTCTTCGCCGACCCGGCGCTGGGCAGCGGTGAGCTGGAAAGGCAGGGCCGCGAGCAACTGTTCGTGCAGGCCCCCGGGGCGGGTTGGCAACACCGGTGCGCGCAGAGCAGCACGCTCTTGCCGGGCCAGGTATTGGGAGAGCTGCTGCGCCAGCAATTCTTCTGCCTTGAGGCGTTGCCAGGCGGGGTGGCTGCGATCTTCCAACGCGGCCAACGGGGTTTGGGGCGTGGGTTGGTGCAAGAAACGCAAGGCATCGCGCAAGGTCCGCAAGCGCTCAGTGCCGCGCGTTCGCAAGCCGGGGCAGGCGGCCAGGGCTTCAGCAGGAAGGGTATCGCCCAGGTCGGCACGGGCCAGGCCACCCAGCACGGCACGGCGCAAATAGGCTTGGGGCAAGCCCGCGCTGGCCGGGTAGACGGGCGTGAGTGCGGTGGGCAGTTCGCCCCCCGCCGCATGGAAGCTGGGGTGCATCAGGGTCCAGCCCAGAAAACCGCCACGCAATTCACCCCGGGCACGGATGCGGGCCCCCACTGACAGGGCTTTTTGATGCGACGGGTAAAAAGTGAAAAACCGCAGAGTGCAGGTGTCGGTTCCGTCATCGAGCTTGACCAACAACTGCCGCCGACCGCCAAAACTGACTTCGCACTCCACCACCACCCCTTCGATCTGGGTTGACTCGCCTTCGCGTGCGTCTTTCAGGGCCGTGATTCGGGTTTCGTCTTCGTAGCGCAGCGGCAGGTGCAAAGCCAGGTCTATCGGCCTGACCAAACCCAGTTTGCGCAGGGCCTTTTGGGGTGCCGACAAGGGCTTTGCAGAGGGTTCAGCTGCAGTTGCTGACGAAACTGAGGCGCCAGGTTTTCGGGGCATGCAGCCATTATCGTGGCAGACGCCACCGGTTGAGAGGCGTCAAATATTTCGCACAATCCCGTTCACACACCTGTGGTTGCAACAGAGAATCAAGCGGTAATATTCACAAGAATACGGAAAATCAGCCCATGAGCCTTGCTTTCAGTTACCGGCACTTGTATTACTTTTGGGTGGTGGCCAAAGAGGGGGGCATGTCGCACGCTGCGGCGCGCCTGAACATGGCGGTACAGACCGTGAGCGCCCAAGTGAGGGAGCTGGAGCGGGACTTGGGCTGCCAACTGCTCAAGCCTGCCGGGCGTGGCTTGGCGCTGACGGATGCGGGCGTGGCGGCTTTGCAGCAAGCTGAACAGATTTTCCAACTGGGCGAAGCCTTGCCCGACCGGGTTCGGGCCGCGGCGCAGGCGCCCGCGGTGCGGCTGGCTGTGGGCATTGCCGATGGCCTGGCCAAGTTGGAAGTGCACCGCCTGCTGCAGGCGGTGGCGAACACGCCCGACTTGCGCCTGGTGTGCCACGAAGGGGAGATGGCCGACTTGTTGGCCGACCTGGCCGTGCACAAGCTGGACGTGGTGCTGTCAGACCACCCCGCGCCCTTCAACCCGCACCTGAAAGTACACAACCACCCGCTGGGGGTGACCGGGATGGGCTGGTACGCAGCGCCGTTGTGGTGGGAACAGGCAGCGGGTGGGTTTCCGGCGTCGTTGCAAAGCGTGCCGGTGTTGCTGCCCACGGGGCACAGCATCGTGCGGGGGCGGCTCGACCAATGGCTGCACCAGCACGGCCTGCACCCCCGGGTGGTGGGTGAGTTTGAAGACAGTGCCTTGCTGGAGACTTTTGGCGCAGGGGGGCTGGGCGTTTTTCCGTCGGCATTGGCGCTGGAACACGAGCTGCGCGAACGCCACCAAGTGCGGCTGCTGGGCGCCTGCGAAGGCGTGGAGGAACACTACTACGCCATCAGCACCGAGCGCAAGGTGGGGCACCCGCTGCTGAGGCGTTTGCTGGCGCAATGAGCGTCAAAGCTTGTCGTGCAGGGCCACCAAGGCCAGTGTGAGCTTGTGCTTGGCGTCCAGGTAGACCATCGGTTGGGCCAACTGATGCGATTCCCGCACCTTGACCGAAGACGGCAGGTAGGGTTGCAGCACGGGCAAGCCCTCGTCAATCAGCTCCTGCACCAGGCGCTGTGGCAGGTTGGCGCGCGGCTGGAACTGGTTGACCACAATGCCTTTGATCGCCAGCTGGGGGTTGTGGTCGGCGCGAATTTCTTCAACGTTCTGAAGCAAGGTGTAAAGTGCCTGCCGAGAAAAATCGTCGCAATCAAACGGTATCAGGCAGCCGCTGGCCCCCATCAGCGCCGAACGCGTGTAAAAGTTCAAGGCCGGTGGCGTGTCGATGTAAATGCGATCGAAGCTTTCAGCCAACTGCTCCAGCCCTTCGCGCAGCTTGTAGATTTTGTGGCGTGACTCCAGTTTCACCTGCAATTCGTCCAACCGGTCGCTGGCGGCCAACAGGTGCAGGTGGTCAAAAGGCGTGTCGACCACAAAGTCAGTGGCGGGCACGGGCCGAAAACTGAAGCTGAGGGTTTGGTCAAAAAAACTGGCCACGGTGGGCTGATCGGCGGCCGCTTGCGAACCCAGCAAATAGCGGGTGGAGTTGCCCTGCTGGTCCAGATCAATGACCAAAGTGCGCAAACCTTGGCTGGCGCTGATAGCCGCCAGATTGCAGGTGATGGTGGATTTGCCCACCCCCCCTTTTTGGTTGAACACGACTAGCGGCATAAAAACTCCTGAAGCGGCCACGGCCTTTGATGCAGTGCAGCATTATCACCTGCGCAACTGACGCCCGAGTCTGAGACAATCGCGGCCTTTCTTGGAACGGGCCCGTTCGGCCCTCAAGCACCATGCACACCACGGACCCAACCCGCCGCTTCACCCTCAGCGATTTCGACTTTGCCCTGCCCCCTGATCTGATTGCCCAGCACCCGGCTGCGGAACGCAGCGCATCCCGCCTGCTGGACGGGCGCTCGGCCCCCCCTGTAGACCGGGTTTTCAATACACTGCCGGGTTTGCTGAAAGCGGGTGATTTGCTGGTGTTCAACGACACCCAAGTGATCAAAGCCCGGCTGTTTGGCGAAAAGGCCAGCGGCGGCAAGGTGGAACTGCTGGTGGAACGGGTGCTGCCCGGCCCCAACCACGAGGTGGTGGCCCACATGAAGGTGAGCAAAAAGCCGCTGGTGGGTGCGGTGCTGCGCATGGTGGGTGGATTCACCGCCGAGCTGTTGGGCCGCTGGCCCGACGCGCGTGGGCCCTTGTTCCGGTTCCGCCTCAGCGGCGAGCCGCACGCCCTGATGGCGCAGCACGGCCATGTGCCGCTGCCCCCCTACATTGAACACACCGACACCGCCGAAGACGAACGGCGCTACCAAACCGTTTTTGCCAAACACCCCGGTGCCGTGGCCGCGCCCACCGCGGCATTGCATTTTGATGAAGCCTTGTTGGCCAACCTGGATGCCATGGGCATACAGCGCGCCAGCGTGACCCTGCACGTGGGGGCGGGCACTTTCCAGCCCTGCAAGACCGAAAACCTTGCCGAGCACGTGATGCACCACGAGTGGTACCAAGTGCCAGCCGCCACCCAGCAAGCCATTGCCGACGCTCGCGCCCGCGGCAGTCGGGTGGTGGCGGTGGGAACCACCACGGTGCGCACCCTGGAGAGCTGGGCGCGCACCGGCGAGGCCAGCGGTGACACCAACATCTTCATCACCCCCGGCTTTGCCTTCCAGGTGGTGGATATTTTGGTCACCAACTTTCACCTGCCCAAAAGCACCTTGATGATGCTGGTGAGCGCCTTCGCGGGTTACGACCCTGTGATAGCGCTTTACCAACACGCCATTGCATCGCGCTACCGGTTTTTCAGCTACGGCGACGCCATGTTGCTGCAGCGCGCGGCCTGACCCCTGCCCGGCCGGGAAGGGCAAGCTGCGGGCAAGTGCAAAAGTGGGGTTGCATGCGCGACAATTCCGGCCATGCTGAAGTTCGACCTGCTCAAAACCGACCCCGCGCGCGAAGGCTATGCGGGCACCCACGCCCGCCGAGGAACACTCGCGCTCAACCACGGCGTGGTGCAAACCCCCATCTTCATGCCCGTGGGCACCTATGGCACGGTCAAGGGTGTGATGCCGCGCAGCCTGCACGACATGGGGGCGCAAATCATTCTGGGCAACACCTTCCACCTGTGGATGCGCCCGGGCTTGGACGTGATGCAAAGCTTTGGCGGGCTGCACGGGTTTGAGAAATGGGACAAGCCCATCCTGACCGACTCGGGCGGCTTCCAGGTCTGGAGCTTGGGCGCCATGCGCAAAATCACCGAAGACGGCGTGCACTTTGCTTCGCCCGTGAACGGCGACAAGTTGTTCATGTCGCCTGAAGTGAGCATGCAGATCCAGACCATCCTCAACAGCGACATTGTGATGCAGCTGGACGAGTGCACCCCTTACTGGCAGGGCGAGTCACCGGCGAAAGGGGGCAGCGGTCACATCACCACCGAGGCCGAGGCGCGCAAGAGCATGGAAATGAGCCGGCGCTGGGCGCTGCGCAGCAAAAACGAATTTGAGCGGCTGCAAAACCCCAACGCATTGTTCGGCATTGTGCAGGGTGGCATGTTCGAGCACCTGCGCCAAGAGTCCTTGGACGCGCTGGTGGAGATGGACTTTCCGGGCTACGCCGTGGGTGGCGTGAGCGTGGGGGAGCCCAAAGACCTGATGCTGCAAATCATGGCGCACACGCCGCACCGCCTGCCAGCGCACAAACCGCGTTACCTGATGGGCGTGGGCACGCCAGAAGACCTGGTAGACGGCGTGGCCTGCGGCGTGGACATGTTTGACTGCGTGATGCCGACCCGCAACGCGCGCAACGGCACCATCTTCACCCGCTACGGCGATTTGAAGATACGCAACGCCCGCCACAAGGCCGACCCCCAACCGCTGGACACCACTTGCACCTGCTACGCCTGCGCGGGCACCAGCGGCGTGAGCTGGGACCACGGTGGCCGCGACGGCTTCAGCCGCGCCTACCTGCACCACCTGGACCGCTGCGGCGAGATGCTGGGCCCCATGCTCACCACGGTGCACAACCTGCACTACTACCTGAACCTGATGCAGGAAGTGCGCGATGCGCTGGACGCTGGCCAGTTTGGTGAGCTGCGGAGCCGCTTCAAAACCGAGCGGGCGCGGGGCGTTTGAGGCAGAGGTGCCCCGCCCTCATTGGGAGTGAAACAGCCCGGCCAGCCGGGCGAGCCCGACCTCCATGTCGGCTTCGCTCACCAAGCTGAAATTCAGCCGCAAGGTTCCCAAGCCTTGGTCGGGGTCCACATAAAAGTGTTCGCCCGGCATGAAGATGACGTTGTGCTGGACGGCGGGGTCCAGCAGCGTTCGGGTGTCCAGCTGGCGGTGCAATTTGAGCCAGAAAAACAGCCCGCCCGGGGGCGTTTGCCAAGTTGCAATGCCAGCAAAGTGCCGGCGCAAGGCGGCATCAAAGGCGTCTCGTTTTTGGCGGTAGCCGGCCACCACGGTCTGCATTCTTTCACCGCGGTGGGGCGATGCCAGCTGCTCGCCCACCAGCCACTGGCTGAGACGATTGCTGTGCAAATCGGCCGCTTGTTTTAGGCGAACCAGGTACGGCATCAGTTCTGGCGAGGCCGCCAGATAGCCCAAGCGCAGCCCAGGCGCCAGGCTCTTTGAAAACGAACCCTGGTAAATCCATGGTGCTTTTTTGAGCAGGCTGCACACCGGCGTTCTGTCACACCCATCAAACACCAGATCGCGGTAGGGATCGTCTTCGAAAAGTGGGGTGCCGGTGTCGTCACAAAACGCAGCCAGGGCCCTGCGCTCAGCCAGGCTGTAGCAATGACCGGACGGGTTTTGAAACGTGGGAATGGCGTAGGCAAACGCAGGTGGGTGGGCCTTCAAATCCATGTCGTGCGCTCGCCCCACTTGAAACGGCAGGAACTGGGCGCCAAAAAATCGAAACACCTGCAAGGCGGCAAGGTAGGTGGGCGACTCCACCGCCACCTTGGTGCCCGGATCGATAAAAAGCTTGGCCACCAGGTCCAGGCCCTGCTGAGAACCCGAAAGAATCAGCACCTGTTCGGTGGCGCAATCCAGGCCCAGGGCCCGCAACTCTTTGCCCACCTGTTCGCGCAACAGGCGATCCCCCTCGCTGGCCCCGTATTGCAAGCAGCCCGCCGGAGCAGCACCCGGCGTCAACTGCGGAAAACTGTCGGCAGCTGGCAGCCCCCCTGCAAACGAAATCATGCCAGGCCGATCGATCACAGACAGCATCTCGCGGATGGGAGAAGCGTGCAAGTTGGCAACGCGGCTGGAGTAGCGTGGAGAGTTGGGCAAAGGCATCATGATTTATGTCAATATTGTTGACCAATAGGCAGTTTATGCGCCCACCTATTAATATGTCAACATGATTGACTCAAAAAACCGCGATTTGCTCGATTCGATCGAGTTGCTCTTTTTTGCATACCGCGCTTTTACCGCGCGCCCTGACCGGATCTTGGCCCAACGGGGCCTGGGCCGCGTGCACCACCGGCTGCTCTATTTCGTGGGCCGCAACCCTGGCGTTTCGGTGAATGCCTTGCGGGAGGTGTTAGGGGTTTCGAAGCAGGCCATGAACGCGCCGCTGCGGCAATTGATCGAGATGCGGCTGGTTGCGGCGGCTGCGGCCGGTCACGACCGCCGCATCAAGGAACTAACCTTGACCCCCGAGGGTGCAAAGCTGGAGGGGGAACTGACCGAAACCCAAATGAAGCAACTGGCCGAGGTGTTCGAAGCCCAAGGGCCGACAGCCGCTTCTGATTGGCGTGCGGTGATGCGCGCGCTGAGCGGCAGTGCCTCCCACTGACACTCAGCCAGGGCCGTCTGCCACAAACACCGTGAGCACGCCGGTGTAACCGTAGAGGCGGTTGTGGGCAATTTCGCCAGCGGCAAAAAACCCCACCAAGGGCACATCACCCAAGGCCCGGCGCACGATTTGCAGCTCGGCACTGGGAGCGCCAAAATGGGCTCCGCCGCGGCCACTGCAACTCACATACACCGCACCCGCCACGCGGCGCGCGGGGTGCGGGGCAGACACCGCAGAACCGGACTCTGCCAGCTGTGTTGCGGTGGCAAAGGGCTGCTCTGCGGGCTCCAATTCCTCGCGCAGTTCGGTGCAAATGCGAACCAAATCTGCCTTGGCGGCCTGGGGGTTGCGCTCGCAAAACGCCAGCATGCCGTTCAAGGGCACGCGGTCGGCCACTGCCACCCCTTGACGGTTGGGGTCCAAGCCTATCAAATGGCGCACCAGCACTTCATCGCCGAGTTGCAGGCGTTTGTAGGCGGTGGGCAAGGGAGCATCGGTGGGCAGGGTCAGACCTACCAAGGTGGCGCGCAAACGGGCCACGGCGGTGCGCGGCTCGTCCAGCGTGATGTCCAGGTCCCGCAGCAGCACCGCCAATGCAGGTTCGCCATCCAGCCCCAGCACCACGTTGCCATCGGCAGCCGTGATGCGGTGGTTGGCGGCCACCGGGCTGACGCCTTGGGTGACCCGGGACACCAAAGCCACTTCTGGCCCCCACGCCACGCCGCTGAGCCCGCCCTGAAACACCCCGTGTGAGCCTGCAATGCCGCTGCCGGCCACTGCGCCACGGCTGGATCGCGCCATTTGCACGGTGACCCCGCGCGAGGCCGACAGGCCCCCGAACACATAGCCGCTGGCCGTGCGCTGGGCCAATTCAGCCACCAGTTCTGCCACATCTGGGGTGGCCGGATCGGCGTGTACCAAAGCGGATTGGGCCATGAACCCACCCGCACCCTGCGCGGCGGGCAACGGCGCCACGCCACTGAACACGCGGTACTGGTCGGGCGTCAGGTCGCACAGCATCACGGCCAGCGCGGGTTCGTCAAAATACTCCACGCCGCTGGCGCAAATGCCCACGCCAACCGTGCCCACCCAATCGTTCACTTCAGGCAGTTCTGCGCCCAGGTGGTCCAGGATGTCTTGCGCTTGGGCTGCGTAGTGGTCGGTGATGTAGAGCAACCCCAAAGCAGGGGTGACGGCGTACTCGGGCAAAGCCATGTGCGCACGCAATTGGGCCAGCACCAGCGCGGCAGCCATGCGCCACTGCGGGTGGGTGGCATGGCCCCAGGGGAACAATTGCATGGCGAGGCTTTAGCGGGCGCTGCGGGTTGCGGGCTTTTTGACCGCTGGCTTTTTGACCGTTGCTTTTTTGGCAGCGGGTTGGGTTGCAGCCTTGGTTGCCGCCGCTGTTTTAGGGGCCGCCCGCTTGCTGGCAGGCGGTGCCTTGGCTGTTGCTTTGCCTGTAGTTTTGGCGGGACCGTCGCCCACGGTGGCGGCGCTGTTCACAGCCTGCTTCACCTCCTCAGCCGCCCGGTTGGCGTGCTCGGCCATGTCCTGCATTGCGGTGGAAGCGATTGCTTGAAATTGCTGCGTCAACGCGTTCCACCAGTTCATGGGGTCCACGGCCGCAGGCGCTTCGGTTTTGTTGGCGTCTTCGCTTGCCGGGGCGGCCTTTGCCGCCGGTTTGGCTGAGGCTTGAGGCGCTTGGGCTGCAGGTGCCTCCTGGCTGGCTGGAGCCGTAGGGGGCACCGGCATTTTGAAGGACTCGGCCACCTCTTGCAGGCTCACATTCATGCCTTTCAAGGTCGCCAGGGTCATTTTTTGCACCTCGAGCGCCTGGATGGTCGCACCCAGCGCCTTGGCATTTTGGTCGAGCCAAAAATGCACGGC
>JBDKEX010000140.1:0-17122 GCA_039798985.1 Pseudomonadota bacterium
CAAAGCCGGGCACGAACTTGCCAAATGCGCTCAGGTCGGGGGTGTCCATGGTGTCTCCTTGGGGTCCAAATGTGCAATGTCTCTAGGATGCCACAACGCTGTTCGTTTGCGACCCCAACCACTGCAAAAAGGCCGCTATGGGGGGGCGCCGCAAATGCCGCGCCGGGTACACCACATAATGGGCTTGCACATCTATGCCTTGCTGGGTGCCAAAAACAGGCAGCAACCGGCGTTCGGCCAAATGCCGCCCGGCTATCGTGGTGCTCTCCAGCGCCACGCCCAAACCTTGCGTGGCGGCGTCCAGCGCCATCTGCGCCCGGTCAAAGCGCAACGCAAACCGATCGGGCGCGCGCAATTCGGTGAACTTCGAAAACCAGTCGGACCACTGCACCACGCTCACGGCACTTTGTATCAGCGGCACCTCCAGCAGTTGCGCGGCGGTTTTGAGGCGGTGGCGCTTGATGAAAGCGGCACTCGCCAAGGGCAACAACCGCTCCGTGAACAGCGGCTGCACCTCCAGCCCAGGCCAACGGGGAATCCCATAGCGGATGTCAATGTCTGACTGCCCCAGGGCAAAGTCGCTGGGGGTGTGGGCGGCCGAAAGGTAGAGGGAGATATCGGGGTACTGTTGCGCAAAATCTGCCAGCCGCGGCATCAGCCACAAACTGGCAAAGCTGGGGGTGGAGTGCAGGTAGAGGCTGTTGCTCACGCCTTGGCGCAAGTCGTCTGTGGCGGTGCTGATGGCGGCCAACGCGCCCCCCACCCGCACCAGGTAGCTCTCGCCCGCAGCACTGAGTGTGACGCCGTGGGCGCTGCGCTCAAACAAGCGCACGCCCAGGTAAGACTCCAGCCGGGCCACCTGGTGGCTGATGGCCGAGGCCGTGAGGTGCAACTCGGCGGCGGCGAGTGCGAAACTCTTGCGACGCGCAACGGCTTCAAAAGCCAGCAAATTGGAAACAGGAGGAAGTGAGGCCACGACTGCGCCTTTAAGATGACATAGCATCATCTTAGCCTGACATTAAATCTCTTGTCATCAACTTGAAGCGCTTTGAGAATGCGACCTCAAGAACAGGAGACAGGGCGCCACCGGTGCCGCGTTACCAACATGCCACCGCTTGGCGTTTGGGCTCCTGCCATTCATGAATCAACAGGAGACTACGCAGATGCTTCTCAAAGACAAGGTCGCCATCATCACGGGCGGGGCGGGCCTCAATGGTTTGGGTTTTGCCACCGCACGCCAACTGGCCGCCCAAGGGGCACGAGTGGCCCTGCTCGATTTGGAACGCGCCAACCCGGCGGCGGCTGCGGCGCAACTGGGCGAAGGGCACATTGGGCTGGTGGCTGACGTGACCGACAAAGCCTCTTGCGAAGCCGCCGCCGCCCAAGTGCTGAAGGCATTCGGGCGCATCGACATTCTGTTGAACAACGCCGGTATCACCCAGCCCGTCAAAACCCTCGAAATCACTGGCGCGGATTACGACCGGATTCTGGACGTGAGCCTGCGCGGCACGCTCTACATGTCGCAGGCGGTTTTGCCCGCCATGCGTCAGCAGCAGCAAGGCTCCATCATTTGCATTTCTTCGGTGTCGGCACAGCGCGGCGGCGGAATTTTTGGCGGCCCGCATTACTCGGCCGCCAAGGCCGGTGTGCTGGGCTTGGCGCGTGCCATGGCCCGGGAATTTGGAGCCGAAGGCATTCGCGTCAACTGCATCACGCCTGGGCTGATCGAGACCGACATCACGCAGGGCAAGCTCAGCGATGAAAAGAAGTTGGAAATTTCGCAAACCATTCCGTTGGCCCGCTTGGGGCGGCCCTCTGACGTGGCGGGAGCCTGCGTGTTCCTGGCCAGCGACCTGTCGTCTTACTGCACCGGCGTGACGCTGGACGTCAACGGCGGCATGCTGATTCACTGATTTTTTCCCCTCACCTCAACCACCAAAACCCACAGGAGACAACACCATGCAACGCTCAACTTTTACCCGCTCTTTGCTGGCGGTGGCTGCCCTGGCAGCTGCCTTGCCGCTGGCCGCCCAAGCACAGGCCATGAAACTCACCTTGGGCCATGGCGCTGCGCCAGGCAACCCACGCCATGAAGCCTCGGTAAAGTTTGCCGAAGTGCTCAAGGCCAAAACCAGCGGCCGCATTGAGGTGCAAGTGGCCCCTTCTGCCCAGCTGGGCGATGACGCAGCCATGGTGACCGCTTTGCGCACCGGCGCGCTGGACCTGTCGGCCAACTCGCAAGGTCCGGTGGCGGCGGCCGTGCCCGAATACGCGGCCTACGGCATGCCGTTCATGTTCTCGTCACCCACGCAGGCGTTCAAGCTGCTTGACGGCCCGTTGGGCAAAGAACTGGCCGACCTGTCCGCCGCCAAAGGCATGGTGCTGCTGGGCACCTGGGACAACGGCATCCGCCAGATGACCAACAGCAAGCGCCCGATTGGCAAGGTCGAAGACATGAAGGGCCTGAAAATGCGCGTACCACCCGATGCCACGCTGGTGGACATCATGCAATCCATGGGTGCAGAGGCGCAGCAGATCAAGTTCGCCGAACTCTATGTGGCGCTGCAACAGGGCGTGGTGGACGGGCAGGAAAACCCGCTGGTCAACATCCACGCCAGCAAGCTCTACGAAGTACAGAAACACCTGGCCCTGACCAACCACCAGTTCCAGATGACCCCCTTCCTGATGAGCAAGCGCACCTGGGACCGGCTGAGCGATGCTGACCGCAAAGCGGTCACGGAAGCCGCCGCCGAAGCCACGGCCCTGCAGCGCAAGCTGTCGGCCGACGCCGATGCCAAACTGCTCGACGAACTGAAAGCCAAAGGCGTTCAAGTCACCACGGTGGACAAAGCCGCCTTTGCCAAGGCCACCGAGTCTGTGGACGACAAATGGCTGGCCACGCCGATTGGCCCCTACCTGAAGAAGGTGATTGCCGCTGCACGCTGATTGCACTGCGCAATTCCACTGTTTTGCCCTGAAGTCGCTGCGCGGGCGTTTGCCCGTGCGGCCCTAGGAGTCTCCCGATGAACCACATCGAACGGGCCATTGTCGGCCTGTGCCGTGTGCTGCTTTGGCTCAGCACCGCTGTCATATTCGCCATCTTGGTCGGCAACACCGTGCTGCGTTACGCCACCGGCAGCAGCTTGCAGTGGGCCAACGAGATCCCTGAGTTGCTGTTCCCTTGGCTTGTCATGTCCGGGGTGGTGTTGGCCGCCGCGCACGGTGCCCACATCACCACCAGCTTCCTGATGGACGCAGTACCCGCCACAGTGCGCCGTTGGACGGCAATTGGCACCTGGCTGGTGGTGGCCGCTCTGTACGGCACGCTGGCAGGCGCCACATACCAAATGCTGGAAATCGTCCACGACGAAAAGTCCCCCATCATGCAAGTGCCGGGCTCCCTGACCTATGGCTGCGTGATGGTTGGGCTGTTGATGCTGGGGTTGCTGGCGCTCAAATCGGCTTGGAACGCTTGGCTGACACCGCCCATGGAACGCAACCCGAATGACGAACCCGCCGTGCCAGAAGCGCACTGGTAAGCCACCACGCCCGCAAAGGAAACCGCCATGAGCGCCCTCATACTCCTCGTTTTTCTGGGTGCAGCCGTGCTGGCCGTGCCCATAGCCCACGCGCTGCTGATTGCCGCCATGGCCGCCGCTGCGTCGTCTGAGCGCATTCCATTGGACTTGCTGGTGCAGCAGATGGTGGCGCAGGTGCAAAGCTTTCCGCTGATCGCCATTCCATTTTTCATGCTGACCGGTTCTTTGATGATGGGCGGGCGACTGGGGGCAGCCCTTGTGGGTGTGCTGTCCACGCTGATCGGCCGTTTCCACGGCGGTCCGGCCCAGGTGGGTGTGCTGTCATCCACGCTGTTTGGTGGCGTATCTGGCTCGGCCGTGGCCGACGCGTCTGCCATCGGTTCTTTGCTGATTCCCTGGCACAAGCGCCTGGGTTACCCGCCTGCGTTTTCGGCGGCCACGCTGGCAGCTGCGGCCACCATTGACATTCTGATTCCGCCGTCCATTCCCATGATTCTGTTCGCCCTGACGGCCAATGCATCGATTGCAGCGCTGTTTGTGGCCGGCATATTGCCTGGCTTGTTGATGTGCGGCGGCTTCATGTTCATGTGCTGGTGGGTGGGCCGCAGGCGCAACTTCCCGCGTGACACCAACCCCATGGTTTGGAGCGAGTTTCGACAACACCTGCTGTACGCCTCGCCCGCCCTGGTGCTGCCGGTGCTGATTGTGGTGTTTCTCCGCTTTGGCATTGCAACGCCCACAGAGGTGGCCGTGCTCTCTACCCTGTACGCCGGTGCCGTTTCGGTGCTGGTGTACCGCGACCTCTCTTGGAAGCGACTGAACGAGTCGGTGGTACACGCCGGGTTGGCCACGGGCGTGGTGTTGTTGGTCATCATGTCGTCGGCTGCCATCGGCTGGTTGCTCACGTTCGACCAGATGCCCACCGGGGTTGCCAATTGGGTGACGCAAAACGTAGAGCAGGACTGGATCGTCATCCTCATCATGAACCTGCTGATGCTGTTGCTCGGCATGTTCATTGACTTGCCCGCCGCCGTGTTGCTGTTGACCCCTGTGTTTCTGCCTCTGGCCCAAAGCATAGGCATGGACCCTGTGCAACTGGGCATCATGATGGTGGTGAATTTGGCCATCGGCCTCTACACCCCGCCCGTGGGCACCACCCTGTTCATCACCAGCGCCTTGGCCAAGGTCAAAGTGGGCCAAACCGTGCGCGAACTCGGACCGTTTTACTTCGTGGCCTTTTTGGTGTTGGCGCTGGTTTCCTACGTGCCCGCCAGCATTCTGCGCTGACCGTTGCCCCCTATTGCTTTTCGGATCACTTCCATGACTTCTTACGCAGACCAAATGCCCGCACTGGCCCAGTGCGCCCACCGCATCCGCCGCTATGCCTTGCGCATGGGCGAGGTGCAAGGCCAAGGCTACATAGGCCAGGCATTGGGCTGGGCCGACGTGTTGGCCGTGGCCTACGGCCATGCCCTGAACTTCAAACCCGACCAACCCGAATGGGAAGGGCGCGACCGCTTTTTGTTGTCGCACGGTCACTACGCAATTGCCCACTACGCTGCCCTGATCGAGGCCAAAATCATTCCAGAAGAAGAGCTGGAAACCTACGGCAGCGACGACAGCCGCCTCCCCATGTCGGGCATGGCCACCTACACGCCTGGCATGGAAATTTCGGGGGGCTCACTGGGGCAGGGCTTGCCGATTGCCGTGGGCATGGCACTCGGCTTGCGCCACAGCGGCAACCCAGCGTTTGTCTACAACTCCATGAGCGACGGTGAACTGGACGAGGGCTCCACTTGGGAAGCTGCCATGTCGGCGGCCCACCATGGGCTGGGCAACCTGATTTGCCTGGTGGACATCAACAACCAGCAAGCCGATGGCCCCTCCACCAAAGTGCTCGGGTTTGAACCCCTGGCCGACAAATGGGCCGCATTCGGCTGGTGGGTGCAACGCGTCAATGGCAACGATCTGCCCGCGGTGTTGGCTGCTTTTGACGCAGCCCGGGCTTTGCCGGGCCAGCAACCTCGGGTGATTTTGTTTGACACCCTCATGGGCAAGGGCGTCCCTTTCCTGGAAACACGTGACAAGAACCACTTCATCCGCGTGGACCCCCCCGAGTGGCAGCAAGCGCTTGCCATCTTGGACCAGTCACAAGCCTGAGGAGCCCGCCATGAACACCACCGCAGACAAAAAACCCCGCCTCACCACCTCCGCCATGATTGCCTCGATTGCCAGCGAGGGGCAAAGGGTCAAAGCCGCGCCTTTCGGCAAAGCGCTGGTCGAACTGGCCGAACGCCAACCCAACGTGGTGGGCATGACCGCTGACCTGGCCAAATACACCGACCTCCACCTGTTTGCCCAGGCGTTTCCGGAGCGGTTTTTTCAAATGGGCATGGCCGAGCAACTGCTGATGGGCGCGGCCGGCGGAATGGCCAAAGTGGGGCTGATGCCTTTCGTAACCACCTATGCTGTGTTTGGCACGCGCCGGGCCTACGACTTCATTCACCAGGTGATTGCCGAGGAAAACCTCAACGTCAAAATGTGTTGCGCCCTGCCCGGCCTGACCACCGGCTATGGCCCCAGCCACCAAGCCACCGAAGACCTGGCCATGATGCGCGGCATACCCGGCCTGACCATCATCGACCCATGCGATGCGCTGGACATTGAACAAGCCGTGCCCCAAATGGCCGCCCACAACGGGCCGGTGTACATGCGCCTGCTGCGCGGCAACGTGCCCTTGGTGCTGGACGAATACGACTACACCTTCGAGCTGGGCAAGGCCAAGCGGCTGTGCGATGGCAACGACGTGCTCATCATTTCCAGCGGCTTCATGACGATGCGCGCGTTGGAAGTGGCGCAAGCCCTGAGTGCAGACCGCATCGGCGTGTCGGTGCTGCATTGCCCCACCATCAAACCGCTGGACGAAGCCACCGTCCTGGCCGAAGTGCAACGCAAACACCGCCTGGTGGTGGTGGCCGAAAACCACTCAGTGGTGGGCGGGCTGGGCGAAGCCGTGGCCAGCGCCTTGTTGCAAAACGCTGTACACCCCGCGCGCTACCGCTTGGCCGGGCTGCCCGACGCCTACCTCGACGCGGGTGCCCTGCCCACCCTGCACGACCGCTACGGCATCAGCACCGAAACCTTGTCCCGCCGAATCAAAACTTGGCTGGAATAAAACCGCTTCATTGACCGGCGTCAACAAACCCCGACCTGTTTTGAGCGACGATGCACCCATGGAGGTAGCACCGTGAACAACACCGCTCAAAACATTTCGGCCACCTTTGGCCAACAGTTGCAGCAAATGCGGGCCGACGTGCTGGCGCAAATCCGCGCCCAGCGCGGCGGGCGCTTAGGCCGGGCCGAGGCCGCAGTGGATGCACGAGACCAGCAATCCGGTGACTGGGCGCAAGACGATGCAGAACGCGACCTCGCTGTTGCCATGGCAGAGCGTGAATCAGCGGAGCTGATTGCGATTGATGCTGCGCTGCGCCGAATTGCCAACGGCGACTATGGTTTGTGCACCGAATGTGGGTGCAACATCCCCACCGCGCGCCTGCACGCCAACCCCGTGGCCTCGCGCTGCGTGGCTTGCCAGGACCAAGCCGAACACAGCCCCCACCACGGGGCTTGAACGCGGGCTCAGGCCAGCGGCGCAATGGTCTGGTCGATCGCACCAAAAATGCTCGCGCCATCGCGGCCGTGCATTTCAATGCGGATGGTGTCGCCGAACTTCATGAATTCGGTGCTGGGCTTGCCATCCAAAATGGTTTCAATGGCCCGCTTTTCAGCAATGCAGCTGTAGCCTTTGGGCCAGGCCTTGCGACCGTCCACCTCGGTGCCTTTGTTGCTCACGGTGCCGCTGCCCACAATGGAACCGGCCCGCACGTTGCGGGTTTTGCAAATGTGGGCAATCAATTGCCCAAAGTGAAAAGTCATTTCGGGGCCTGCGTCGCACATGCCCACTTTTTGACCGTTCCAAGTGGATTGCAAGGTCAGGTGCAAACGGCCCTGCTGCCAAGCGTCGCCCAACTCATCAGGTGTTACGGCCACCGGGCTGAACGCTGTGGCCGGTTTGCTTTGGAAAAAGCCAAACCCTTTGGCCAGCTCGGCGGGAATGAGGTTGCGCAGGCTCACATCGTTGGCCAGCATCACCAGCCGTATGCCTTCCAGGGCCTGTTCGGGCGTGGCGCCCATAGCCACGTCGGCGGTCACCACTGCTATTTCGGCCTCAAAGTCAATGCCGTAGGCCTCGCTGGGCACCACCACGTCCTGATTCGGCCCCAAAAAGTCGTCGCTGCCGCCTTGGTACATCAGGGGATCGGTGTAAAAGGTGGCGGGCACTTCGCTGTTGCGGGCCGCGCGCACCAATTCCACGTGGTTGATGTAGGCCGAGCCGTCGGCCCACTGGTAAGCACGCGGCAAAGGGGCCATGCACATGGCGGTGTCAAAAGCAAATGCGTGGCGGGCCTTGCCTTGGTTAAGCGTCAGGTACAGGTCCTGCAACTGCGGGGCCATGAAGTTCCAGTCGTCCAAGGCCTGCTGCAAGGTAGCGGCAATACCGGTCGCATAATGGGCGGTGGCCAGGTCACGCGAAACCACCACCAGCTGCCCGTCGCGTGACCCATCTTTGTAAGTGGCCAGTTTCATCGGTCATGTCTCCTGTGGCCGGCAGAACGGCGCCGGGCTGATAATTACGAATAGTGAAACTCATTCACCATTATTGAATTTTAGAACACAATTGCCGCTTTCGCTACACCTTTTACAACAACTCCAGCGCCATGCAACGCGAAACCCAAAACGCCGCCCGCCTTGAAACCGACGACGCCGAGAGCGCCGGGGCTGACCAGCGCGCAGGCATACAGTCGGTGGAAGTGGGTTTTGCGCTGCTGGAGGTGATGGCGCAGGCCCCCGGCCCCCTGATGTTGCGGGACCTGGCCGCCGCCGCCGGCATGAGTGCGGCCAAAGCGCACCGGTATTTGGTGAGTTTTCAGCGGCTGCACTTGGTGCACCAAGACGCGCAGAGCACCCGCTACAACCTGGGCCCGGCGGCGTTGCGCCTGGGCCTGGCCGCTTTGAGTCGGCTCGACGCCGTCAAGCTGGCCCGCGAACGGGTAGACGCCTTGCTGGAGCAGACCGGCCACACGGTGGCAATAGCGGTGTGGGGCAACCAGGGGCCCACCATTGTCCATTGGGCCGAGGCACCGCAAACCGTGCCCATGTCACTGCGGCTGGGCGATGTGATGCCCTTGCTGTCATCGGCAACCGGGCGGTGCTTTGCCACTTTTATGGAAGCGCGCAACAGAGACGCCCACCGCCTACAAGCCATGCTGGAAACCGAATTGCAAACAGCGCGCCAGCACCCGCAAACCGACTTGCCCTGCACCCTGGAACAGGCCCAAGCGTTGTGGGCCGCCACCCGGGCGCAGGGGTTGGGCCGGGTGGTGAACAGTTTGCTCAACGGCGTGGCGGGGTTTTGCGCGCCGGTATTCGACGCGCAGGGGCATTTGCAGCTGGGGCTGCTCACTGTGGGCTCGGTGGCCACACTCAACACCGAGTGGGACGGCCCCGTGGCGCAAGCCTTGCGGCAATGTGCGCGGCAGTTGAGCACCGATCTGGGCCACCAAGAGGCCCATTGAGTTGATGATACGCCGCAAATTGTTGGCAATCTGGGTCGCGGCTTGCTGCTGGGGCAGCGGCGCATGGGCCGCATTGCCCGCCACGCAAAGCCCTTGGAGTGCCCCGCCCACCACCCAACTGCGCTACCACGTCTCGGGCAAAACCAACGGCATACCTTACCGGGCGCAGGCCGCTCTGCAATGGGACATTGACAGCACCCGCTACCAAGCGCACATGGAATTCAAGGTGTTCCTGCTCGGGTCCAGGCATCAACGCAGCCAAGGCACGGTGGGCACCAGCGGTTTGCAACCTTTGCGATTTGAAGACGAAAGCCGGCGGCTGCGGGCTGTGGTGTTTGACCCGCAGCAGCTCACCGCCCAGCACCTGCCCGAGGGCACCAGCGAAACCATACCCAAAGCCATACAGGACCGACTGAGCGTGTTCATGCAGCTGGCGGGGTGGCTCAATGCAGCGCCCCAACTGCCGGAACTGGGGCAGCGTTGGCATGTGCCGGTCATGGGACTCAATGGTTTTGAGACCTGGACCTTTGTTTACCGACAAGACGCGCCGGTGGACACCTCAAGCGGGCCCATGCCCAGCCGCCTGCTGGAACGCGAGGCCCGCCACCCCGATGACCAGCGCATCGAACTGTGGTTGGCCCCCCAGCTCAGGCACCTGCCCGCGCGCATACGCATTCGACACCCCAATGGCGACGTGGCCGATCAGGTGCTGACACGCCCTTGAAATTTTGCACAACACCGCCACTTGGTGAACAAGACCTAAGGACCGTTGTAATTGCGCCGATACACCTGGCATCAGCTTGCAGGGTTATGGCATTTCGAGGACATTTGAACCATGAACATGCTCTACGACTCCGATACTTTTGCTGTCGTCCACATATTTGCCAATGCCCCAGAAGAGCAGGGCACGGGCAGCAGTGCGCCCCCCCAAATGCCCCGCCACGGCTTTGAAATTGTGGACAAACGCTCAGGCAAAGAGCTGTACCTGGACGGTTCGTGGGCCGAGATGTTCCAACTGAAAATAACCGCCTGGCAACAAAACACCCCCACCCAAGAAGAGGTGGAAAGCACCCTGGAAGGTTACGCCACCTTGGCGCAAACCCCCGTGGTGGTTCACTGAAAAATCAGTCTTCCAGCAAGCTGCGCAGCATCCAAGCGGCCTGCTCGTGCACGGCCAAGCGTTGCACCAACACATCAGCGGTGGGTTCGTCGCTGGCTTTTTCAACCAAGGGGAACATGCTGCGGGCCGTGCGGGCAACTGCCTCGTGGCCTTGGGCCAATATGCGCACCATTTCCATTGCGCGGGGCGGTTCGGCTGGTGCGTCGGGCAGTGAACTCAACTTGGCGTATTGCGCGTAAGAACCCGGAGCCGGGTGCCCCAACGCCCGTATGCGTTCTGCAATCGGGTCCACTGCGTTCCACAGTTCGGTGTACTGCGCCATGAACATGACGTGCAGGCTGTTGAACATGGGCCCAGTGACATTCCAGTGAAAATTGTGTGTGGTCAGGTACAGGGTGTAGGTGTCGGCCAACAAACGGCTCAGGCCTTGGGCAATGGCGGCGCGGTCTTTGTCACCAATGCCTATGTCCATGCGAACGGTTGCAGCAGAACGAATGGGGGCTTTTTTGGCCATGCGAAAGTCTCCTCAAAGTCAATACCAAAACTGGCACACAGGCGCAGCCACTGCCGCACCACAGTGGCCTTTATACGCCGAACGCCGCGCCATTTGAACAGCGTCACCCCCTTGCTGCGCGCCAGCGCTGCATCCAGCCAAAAAAGGGGGCCGCCAGCAACAAAACCGCCACCAAGCGGCAGGCCTGAAAAGCCGTGACCACCGGCACGCCCAGCGCCAAGACTTTGGCGGTGATGGCCATTTCTGCAATGCCTCCGGGGGCCGTGCCCAGCACCAGCGTGGCCAAATGCAAACCGGTGGCTTTTGACAAACCCCAGGCCAACCCGAAACACAGCACGATCATGACCACGGTTGCCAGAGCCACCGAACCCAGCCAACTTGGCGCGGTGCGCAAAAACACCGGCCTGAACCGCACCCCCAGACTGATGCCTATGGCCAACTGCGCAGCGTTGGTCAGCGCAGCGGGCAGGGCCGACCAGCTCTGGCCGGACAAAGTCAAAACCATGGCGGCCAACAAGGCGCCCATGAACCACGGGTTGGCGCGCCCCAACTTGTGCATCACCCAAGCACCGCAGGCGGTCAAACACAGCAACCCAAACAAACCACCCCAATGGACGGCCTTGAGCGCGGTGCCCGAGGCGTCCAGGCCGGTCACACCCCAAAATTGCATGCCAAACGGCACCAGCACGGTCACCATCAACACCCGCAGGCTGTGGGCCGATGCCACCAAATCGGTGCGGGCGCCCGCGCGTTCGGCCAACAGCGTCATTTCAGACGCGCCCCCTATGGACCCGGCGTAGTAGGTGGTGGCCCGCATAACTTGGGGTGACAGGTTGGGGAACAGCGGTGCATGCAGGCGGTAGAGCCAGGCGCCAAATGCCGCTCCCAGGCACAGCGCCCACAAAACCCCCAGCACCACGGCCCACCACAAACCGGCCACCAAAGCCCCCACCTGCGGCGTGAAATACAAACCCAACGCTGTGCCAATGACCCATTGGCCCGCGTTGCGCAATTGCAACTGGCTGGCGGTGGGCGCCCCGAGCAGGGACACCACCGCCGTGGCCAGCAAAGGCCCGAGCATCCAAGGAATGGGCGTGCGCCACCAAACGCACACCTGTGCGGCCAACACGGCACCCACCAAGGTGCCCAACACCCTCAACCCCGGGGTGGCTTTCATGCAATATCCCTCTGCTGTTTTTGCAAAGGTGCAAGTATGGCCGCATGGTGCAAAATTGCTGCACGCGCAGCTGTTTGCGCCCCGGGCTTAACCGAACCCCCTTGCGCAAGCCATTCCACCCCCGTGTGATTTTCAAACAAGGCTTGCATGCCCATACGCATTCCCCCAATCCAGTGCCTGTTGACCTTTGAGGCGCTGGCCCGGCTGCGCAGTGTGACCCAGGCGTCCGAGGAGCTGTGCGTTACGCCCAGCGCGGTCAGCCACCGGGTCAAGCAGCTGGAGCAAATTTTGGGCGTCAAGTTGTTTGGGCGGGCCGATTTTTCGCTCACCACAGAGGGCAGCGAGTACCTGGCCCACGTGCGCGAGGGCTTGGCCACGCTGCAAAAGTTTCCGAGCGGCCAAGCCCCCAGCGGACGGCGGAAACTGCGGCTGGCCGTCACGCCCACCTTTGCGCGGTCGATATTGATGCCGCGGCTGAAACAGTTTGCCGAAACCTACCCCGAAATTGATCTGACGCTGCAAGTCAGCATCCCGCTGCTGGACGTGGTGGCCGAAGACGCCGACCTGACGATACGCTTTGGCACAGGCCGCTATGCGGACATGGAGCACCTTTGCATCATCAAAGATGTGGTGTCGCCACTGGCTTCGCCCGCCTTCATTCGGGAACACGGGCCGTTTGAAACCGCGCAAGACCTTGAAGGCGTGCCACTGCTGCGCAGCCCGCTGGAACCTTGGCGCACCTGGTTTTCGGCCCAGCACCTGGACTGGCCAGAACCGACCGACGGCTCCCAGTTCAACGACATTGGCCTGATGTGCGATGGCGCGGCTGCGGGCATGGGGGTGGCCTTGGTGCGGCACAAATTGGCCCAGCCCTGGCTGGACAACGGCACACTGGTGCGCCTGGGCGATGGCCCTGCCTTTCGCATGGATGTACCCAGCCCGCACGCACATTACCTGTGCTGGCGCACCGGCACCATGGACCGCTGGGAGTGCGCGGCCTTTTCGGACTGGTTGCGCAAAGCAGTGGTTTGAGGCACGGGTTCAAAGCCCGTGCAAAGGTGGAGCGCAACCGCACCGCTTCTGATGACAGTCTGTCATCTCAAGTTGAAATCTTATCGCTTGTCATCATGCTGAGCGCCTCACACAATGCCTGCGCATCAACCCCCAAGGAGACATGACATGCTGTTGAAGGACAAAGTTGCGGTGATCACCGGAGGCGCCGGCCTCAATGGTTTGGGCTACGCCACCGCCCGCATGATGGCGGCGCAAGGCGCGCGTGTGGCCATACTGGACCTGGAGCATGCCAACCCCGCAGCAGCAGCCGCGCAACTGGGTGCTGGGCACATCGGTGTGGTGGCCAACGTGACCGACAAAGCCGCCTGCGAACGCGCCGCGAACGAGGTGGTTGCCCAACTGGGTCAAATCGACATTTTGTTCAACAACGCGGGCATCACCCAACCGCGCAAAACGCTGGACATTTCTGCCAGCGACTACGACGCGGTGCTGGACGTGAGCCTGCGCGGCACGCTTTACATGACCCAGGCCGTGGTGCCGCACATGATCGCGCGCAAACAGGGCGCCATTGTGTGCACTTCGTCGGTATCGGCGCAACGTGGCGGCGGCATACTGGGTGGGCCCCACTACTCGGCAGCCAAGGCTGGCGTGTTGGGCCTGGCCCGCGCCATGGCCCGCGAATACGGCGTGCACAACATCCGCATCAATTGCGTCACCCCGGGCCTGATCGCCACCGACATCAACAAAGGCCTGATCCCGGACGACCGCATGGCCGGGATTCTGGAGCAGATCCCGCTGAACCGAATTGGCGAACCCAACGACGTGGCAGGCTGCGTGGTGTTTTTGGCCAGCGACCTGGCCAAATACTGCACCGGCGTCACACTGGACGTCAATGGCGGCATGTTGATTCACTGAACTGTCGCCCGCACGCCATGGACCAGCCTCACCCTTTGCAGCCGCTGGCCCACGCCATCCGGTTTTTGTCGGTCGACGCCATTGTGCGCGCCACCGAAGGCCATCAGGGGGTCCCCCTGGGCATGGCTGAAATTGCCACCGCGCTTTACGCAAACCACCTAAAACACCACCCCGCCGATCCCACCTGGTGGGACCGCGACCGGGTGGTGCTGTCCAACGGGCACGGCTCCATGCTGGTGTATTCGCTGCTGCACCTGTGCGGTTACGAACGCATGGGCCTGGAGCAGGTGCGCAGCTTCCGCGAATTCGGGTCGCACTGCGCTGGACACCCCGAATACGACCCGGCGGCCGGCATTGAAGTGACCACCGGGCCGCTGGGCCAGGGCATAGCCAACGCCATGGGCATGGCGGTGGCCGAAGCGTACCAGCGCGCCCGGTTCGGCAGCGACTTGGTGAACCACTACACCTACGCCTTTGTGGGCGACGGTTGCTTGCAAGAAGGCATAGGTCAGGAAATGATCAGCCTGGCTGGGCACCTTGGGCTGGGCCACCTGATTTTGTTGTGGGACGACAACCTCATCACCGACGATGGCAGCACCGCCCTGTCGATCAGCGAAAACGTGGCCGAGCGCTTCCGCGTGGCGCAGTGGCAGGTGCTGGAGGTGGACGGGCACGACATCAACGCAGTATCTGCCGCGATTGAAGCTGCGAAACAAGACCCGCGGCCCTCGATGATTGCCTGCCGAACCACCATTGCGCGCGGCCTGGCGCGCCTGCAAGGGCAACGCGGCGGCCACAGCGCCCGGCTGTACGACGAGGACGCCCAAC
The DNA here is from genome assembly GCA_039798985.1 of Pseudomonadota bacterium. Classification (GTDB taxonomy): domain Bacteria; phylum Pseudomonadota; class Gammaproteobacteria; order Burkholderiales; family Burkholderiaceae_C; genus JBDKEX01. Next base: position 14,744 of record JBDKEX010000140.1, read on the forward strand.
AAATGCGGCAAGACCTGAACTGGCCGCACGCGCCGTTCGACATCCCGCCCGAAGTGCAAAAAGCCTGGCGCGCCACCACCCAGCACGGCACCCAAGAGCACGCCCGCTGGCAAGCCCGGTTGGCGGCGCTGCCCACCGCACAACGCAACACTTTCGAACGCGTCCTGCAAGGCCAGCTGCCCGAGGGTTGGCTCAGCGCATTGCAAGCCCTCAAAAGCGAATTGCATGGGCAGCAGCCGCAAGGTGGCATCAATCTGTCGGCCGCCATCAACGATGCGCTGACAGACCTGATGCCCGAGCGCCTGGTGGGCTGCGCCGACCTGGAAGCCCCCACCGGCCACAAAAGGCGGCTGCAAGCCTTCACCGCCCAAAACCCGGGCGGTGCTTACCTCCACTGCGGGGTGCGCGAACACCTCATGGGCGCCATGTGCAACGGCATGGCCGCACACGGCGGCGTGGTTCCGGTCAGCGTCACCTACCTCGCGTTTTCAGACTACATGCGGCCCGCCATGCGCATGGCTGCACTCATGGGCCTGCCGGTCAAATTTGTGTTCAGCCACGACTCCATCGGCATTGGCAAAAACGGCCCCACGCACCAGCCGGTCGAAATTCTGGCCTCGCTGCGCGCCATGCCCAACATGCTGGTCATGCGGCCGGCAGACGCGGTCGAAGCGGTGGAATGCTGGGAAGTGGCCCTGCAACACCGCAGCGGGCCGGTATCGCTGGTGTTTGCGCGGCAGGCACTGCCGCACGTGCGGGCCACCGCAGACGCGAACAATCACAGCGCCAGAGGTGCCTACGTGTTGGCAGAAGCGCAAGGCGGCCCGCGTGAAGTGACGCTGTTGGCCACGGGCTCAGAGGTGGCACTGGCGCTGGCCGCACGCGAGCAATTGCAACAGCAGGGCACGCCCACCGCGGTGGTATCCATGCCGTGCTGGGAGCTGTTCGACCAGCAGGACGCCGCCTACCACCGCCAGGTGCTCCAAACTGGAACCGTCACCGTGGCCGTAGAAGCGGCTGTTCAGCAAGGTTGGGAGCGCTACCTGGGCCCCTGCGGGGGGTTTGTGGGCATGCGCAGCTTTGGCGCCTCCGGCCCGGCCGATATGCTGTTCAAGCACTTTGGCATCACCGCCGAAGCGGTGGTTCAAGCCGTTCAACGCCTGCAAAACCCAAAACTTATGCAATCGTCTGTGCAAGAAACTTCAACCTGATTTTTGCACCCTTGACCTACACTGGCACCACTCATATTCAAGCGAGTTGTGTCATGAACGCCCCTTTAACCGGCACCGCGGCAGCCGCCGTCCAGCGGTCTGACCGCGCCGCACGCCAACAGCAGGTGGTCAGCGCGTTGCAGGCTACTTTGCCCGCGCATGCCCTGCTTCACACGCCCGAAGACACCACGCCCTACGAATGCGATGGGCTGACCGCCTACCGCCAGCGGCCCTTGGTGGTGGCCTTGCCCGAGACCTACGAGCAGGTTCAAGCCGTGTTGAAGGCCTGCCATGCCCTGCAGGTGCCCGTGGTAGCGCGGGGTGCAGGCACGGGCTTGTCGGGCGGCGCCATGCCACACGAAATGGGCGTAACGCTGAGTTTGGCCAAGTTCAACCGCATCCTCCAAATCGACCCGCTGGCCCAGACCGCTGTGGTGCAGGCCGGTGTGCGCAACCTGGCCATCAGCGAAGCGGCCGCGCCCCATGGGCTGTACTATGCCCCCGACCCCAGCAGCCAAATTGCCTGCACCATAGGCGGCAACGTGGCCGAAAATTCCGGCGGCGTGCACTGCCTCAAGTACGGCCTGACCGTGCACAACATCCTCAAGGTGCAAGGCTACACCATTGAGGGCGAACCCATCACCTTGGGGAGCGACGCGCTGGACGTGCCCGGGCTGGACTTGCTGGCCGTGTTGATAGGCAGCGAGGGCATGCTCGCCGTGACCACCGAAGTGACTGTGAAGCTGGTGCCCAAACCCCAACTGGCGCGCTGCATCATGGCCAGCTTTGACGACGTGCGCAAAGCCGGCGACGCCGTGGCCGCCGTGATTGCAGCAGGCATCATCCCTGCCGGGCTGGAGATGATGGACAAGCCCATGACCGCCGCCGTGGAAGACTTTGTGCACGCCGGCTACGACCTGACGGCCGAAGCCATTTTGCTGTGCGAAAGCGACGGCACCCCGGAGGAGGTGGAAGAAGAAATTGGCCGCATGAGCGCCGTGTTGCGCGACTGCGGCGCCACGGCCATAGCGGTGAGCCAAAACGAGGCCGAGCGCCTGCGCTTCTGGAGCGGGCGCAAAAACGCGTTCCCGGCCAGCGGCCGCATCAGCCCCGACTACATGTGCATGGACAGCACCATTCCGCGCAAGCGCCTGGCCGATATTTTGCT
>JBDKEX010000141.1:0-6417 GCA_039798985.1 Pseudomonadota bacterium
CAACGTGTCGATCACTGTGAAGCTGATCGCCCCGATCGCCATGGAAGAAGGCCTGCGCTTCGCTATCCGCGAAGGCGGTCGTACCGTGGGCGCCGGCGTTGTGGCCAAGATTTTGGACTGAGGATAAACAACCATGTCCAAGCAAAAAATCCGCATCCGCCTCAAAGCGTTTGATTACAAACTGATCGACACCTCGGCTGCCGAGATCGTGGAAACCGCCAAGCGCACCGGCGCGATCGTCAAGGGCCCCGTGCCACTGCCGACCCGCATGAAGCGTTTTGACATCCTACGCTCGCCGCACGTCAACAAGACCTCGCGCGACCAGTTCGAAATCCGCACCCATCAGCGCCTGATGGACATTGTGGACCCAACCGACAAAACGGTTGACGCCCTGATGAAGTTGGACTTGCCGGCCGGCGTGGACGTCGAAATCAAGCTGCAATAAGTTCTTGCCCAAGCCCTTTGCAAAAGGGGCTTGCAAAAAGAAAGCCTGCGACGTTATAATCGCAGGCTTTTCAGCACTCAAAGTGCTGCGCGTGCTTTTGTGCGTGCAGTGCCCAGGGTGTTTTAACCCGCGCAAACCGCAAGGTTTGCACTAATCAGCCCCGGCCAATTGAAGTCGGGAACGGAGAAAACAATGAGTCTGAGCAACTCCCTCGGGTTGTTGGGCCGCAAGGTGGGCATGATGCGTCTGTTCACCGATGACGGGGACGCAGTGCCCGTCACGGTGGTGGATGTGTCCAACAACCGCGTGGCACAAGTCAAAACCCAGGCCAATGATGGCTACGACGCCCTGCAAGTGGCGTTCGGCAAGCGTCGCGCATCCCGCGTGACCAAGGCTGAAGCCGGTCACCTGGCCAAAGCCGGCGTTGAAGCCGGTGAAATCCTGCAAGAATTCCGCGTGAGCGCCGAAGTGGCTGGCAAATTCGCCACCGGTTCTGTGTTGCCTGTGGCCGAACTGTTCGCAGCCGGCCAAAAGGTGGACGTGCAGGGTACTTCCATTGGTAAAGGCTTTGCCGGCACCATCAAGCGCCACAACTTCTCGTCGCAGCGTGCTTCTCACGGTAACAGCCGTTCGCACAACGTGCCGGGTTCCATCTCCATGGCGCAAGATCCGGGCCGCGTGTTCCCGGGCAAGAAAATGACCGGCCACATGGGCGACGAAACCGTGACCACCCAGAACCTGGATGTGGTGCGTGTGGACGAAGCCCGTCAGCTGTTGATGATCAAAGGCGCTGTGCCGGGTTCCAAGGGTGGCTTCGTCACCGTGCGTCCCGCTGTCAAGGCCGCAAGCAAAGGGGCTAACTGATGCAAGTTGAACTCCTGAACGACCAAGGCCAGGCCGCATCCAAGGTGGACGTGCCCGAGACCGTGTTTGGTCGCGACTACAACGAATCGCTGATCCACCAACTGGTGGTGGCTTACCAAGCCAACGCGCGTCAAGGTACCCGTGCGCAAAAAGACCGCGAAATGGTCAAGCACAGCACCAAGAAGCCGTTCAAGCAAAAAGGCACAGGCAACGCCCGTGCCGGTATGACGTCTTCCCCGCTGTGGCGTGGGGGCGGTCGGATTTTCCCGAACAGCCCTGACGAAAACTTCAGCCAGAAGCTCAACAAGAAGATGTACCGTGCCGGCATGGCCTCCATCTTCTCGCAACTGGTTCGCGAAGGCCGCCTGGCCGTGGTGGATTCCCTGAAAGTGGAAGCCCCCAAGACCAAGTTGCTGGCCGACAAGTTCAAGGCCATGAACCTGCAGTCCGTGCTGGTCATTGCTGACGAAATCGACGAGAACCTGTACCTGGCTTCGCGCAACCTGCCCCACGTGCTGGTGCTGGAGCCGCGTTACGCCGATCCGCTGTCGCTGGTTCACTACAAGAAAGTGATCGTCACCAAGGGTGCCATCGACCAACTCAAGGAGATGTTCGCATGAGCAACGTCCAGTTTGACGAAGGTCGCCTGATGCAGGTGCTGGTTGCTCCCATCGTGTCCGAAAAGGCCACCATGGCAGCTGAAAAATCCAACGCTGTGCTGTTCAAGGTGCTGCAAGACGCCACCAAGCCTGAAATCAAGGCGGCCGTGGAATTGTTGTTCAACGTGAAGGTTTCTGCCGTCAACGTGTTGAACCAGAAGGGCAAGACCAAGCGCTTCGGTAAGACCGTGGGCCGCCGCGACCATGTTCGCAAAGCCTATGTGACGTTGGCAGCTGGCCAAGAGCTGAGCTTTGGCGGGGAGGCCGTTTAATCATGGCAGTTATCAAGCTGAAACCGACTTCACCAGGCCGCCGCGGCATGGTGAAGGTGACACGCGAAACCTTGCACAAAGGCGAAGGTTACGCACCGCTGCTGGAACCCCAGTTCCAGAAAGCAGGCCGCAACAACAACGGTCACATCACCGTTCGCCACAAAGGCGGCGGCAACAAGCACCACTACCGTGTGGTGGACTTCCTTCGTAACAAAGACGGCATTCCCGCGAAAGTGGAACGTCTGGAATACGATCCGAACCGCACGGCGCACATCGCTTTGCTGTGCTACGCCGACGGCGAGCGCCGCTACATCATCGCCCCCCGTGGTGTTGAAGTGGGTGCGACCCTGTTGAGCGGTTCTGAGTCGCCGATTCGCGTGGGCAACACCCTGCCTATCCGCAACATCCCGGTCGGTTCTACCATTCACTGCATTGAGTTGCAAATCGGCAAAGGCGCACAAATCGCCCGATCCGCTGGCGCATCGGCAGTGTTGCTGGCCCGTGAAGGCATCTACGCTCAGGTGCGTATGCGCTCCGGCGAAGTGCGCAAGGTCCATGTGGACTGCCGCGCCACCATTGGTGAAGTTTCCAACACCGAACACAGCCTGCGTCAGCTGGGCAAGGCCGGTGTGAAGCGCCACATGGGTATCCGTCCGACCGTTCGCGGCGTGGCCATGAACCCGGTCGACCACCCGCACGGTGGTGGCGAGGGCCGTACCGGTACCGGTATGCCTCCAGTCGATCCATGGGGCAACCTGACCAAGGGTTACCGCACCCGCAACAACCGCCGCACGCAGAACATGATCGTGTCGCGTCGCAAGAAGTAAAGGGTTGACCAAATGACTCGTTCACTCAAAAAAGGTCCCTTTGTTGACCACCACTTGTTGGCCAAGGTCGAAAAGGCCGTGACCACCAAGGACAAGAAGCCGGTCAAGACTTGGTCGCGTCGCTCCATGATCCTGCCCGATTTCATCGGCTTGACCATTGCCGTGCACAACGGCAAGCAACACGTGCCCGTGTACATCACCGATCAAATGGTGGGTCACAAGCTCGGCGAGTTTTCGCTGACACGCACGTTCAAGGGCCATCCCGGCGACAAGAAAGCCAAGAAGTAAGGACACACCATGGAAACACGCGCAATTGTTCGCGGCGTTCGCCTGTCGGTCGACAAAGGTCGACTGGTGGCCGACCTGATTCGCGGCAAAAAGGTTGACCAGGCGCTCAATATCCTGACGTTCACGCAGAAAAAAGCTGCCGGTATCGTCAAGAAGGCCCTGGAATCCGCTATCGCCAACGCTGAACACAACGACGGCGCCGACATCGACGAATTGAAGGTGAAAACCATTCACGTTGAGCAAGGCACCACGCTCAAGCGTTTCTCCGCTCGCGCCAAAGGCCGCGGCAACCGCATCAGCAAACCCACCTGTCACATTTATGTGACGGTTGGCAACTGAGGCCTAAAGGAAGACTATGGGACAGAAAATCCATCCTACCGGCTTCCGCCTGTCGGTCAGCCGCAACTGGTCCAGCCGCTGGTACGCCAGCAACCGTGACTTCGCTGGCATGTTGGCCGAAGACATCAAGGTGCGCGAGTACCTGAAGGCCAAGTTGAAGAACGCTGCCGTGGCCCGCGTGGTCATCGAGCGTCCTGCCAAGAACGCACGCATCACCATTTACTCGGCACGTCCGGGCGTGGTGATCGGCAAGAAAGGCGAAGACATCGAGAAGCTGAAGAAAGACCTGGCCGCTCAATTGGGCGTTCCGGTGGCTGTGAACATCGAAGAAGTGCGCAAGCCCGAAGTCGATGCCAAGCTGATCGCTGACTCGATCACCCAGCAGCTCGAAAAGCGCATCATGTTCCGCCGTGCCATGAAGCGCGCCATGCAAAACGCCATGCGTTTGGGCGCCCAGGGCATCAAGATCATGTCGTCTGGTCGTCTGAACGGCATTGAAATTGCCCGCACCGAATGGTACCGCGAAGGCCGTGTGCCCCTGCACACCCTGCGCGCTGACATCGACTACGGCACGTCCGAAGCCAAAACCACCTACGGCATCATCGGTGTCAAAGTGTGGGTTTACAAGGGCGATAACCTGGGCCGCAACGATGCGCCTTCGCTGGACAGCACACCGCGTCCGGAAGAAGAGCGTCGCCCGCGTGGTCCCCGTCGCGATGGCGCCCGCAATGACCGTCCGGGTCGTGGCGGCCCCCGCCGCGCTGGCAGCAATGCTGCGCCGGCCGATGGCAGCGATAAGCCTCAGGCCTAAGGAGAATATAAATGTTGCAACCTGCTCGCCGTAAATACCGTAAAGAGCAAAAGGGCCGCAATACCGGTATCGCCACCACTGGCAATACCGTGGCCTTTGGCGATTTCGGCCTGAAGTCCACCGACCGTGGCCGTCTGACGGCACGCCAGATCGAATCCGCACGTCGTGCGATCTCCCGTCACGTCAAGCGTGGTGGCCGTATCTGGATCCGTGTGTTCCCTGACAAGCCAATTTCCAAGAAACCTGCCGAAGTCCGTATGGGTAACGGTAAGGGTGGCGTGGAGTACTACGTGGCTGAAATCCAGCCCGGCAAGGTGCTGTACGAAATCGTGGGCGTGCCCGAGCAACTGGCTCGCGAAGCGTTCACGCTGGCCGCTGCCAAGTTGCCGCTGCGCACCACTTTTGTGACCCGCATGCTGGGCCAATGATTCAGGAGAACACAAGATGAAAACTGCTGAACTGCGCCAAAAAGACGTTGCCGGCCTGCAAGCCGAGGTGAAAGCCCTTCAAAAGGCCCATTTCAACCTGCGCATGCAAAAAGCCACGCAGCAACTCAACAACCTCGCCACGCTGCGCAGCACCCGCCGCGCCATTGCTCGCGCCAAGACCATCTTGGCCGAGAAGCAAGCCGCTGGCCAATAAGGAGCGATCCATGACGGAAGCCAAAACATCCCTCAAGCGCACCCTCATTGGTAAAGTGGTGAGCGACAAGCGTGCGAAAACCGTGACCGTGCTGGTGGAACGTGCTGTGAAGCACGAGCTCTACGGCAAGATCGTGATGAAGTCGAGCAAGTACCACGCGCACGACGAAAACAGCGAATACAAACTGGGTGATGTCGTTGAGATCACCGAGAGCCGTCCGCTGTCCAAAACCAAAAACTGGGTTGCCACCCGCTTGGTCCAAAAGGCCGCGTTGGTGTAAGCCTGTTTCGTTGCCTTTGGGCGCGATTCCAAAAAACGACCGATACTCTCGGTCGTTTTTTTTCGTCTTTTGATGGCCGGGAAACTTGCCTCTTTGTCTGCGCGAAATCGCGCACAACCCGCGGCCTAGCGGCCCAACACCAGGAGAAATTGATGATCCAAGTCGGAGACACACTTCCAGCCACCACGTTGATGGAATACGTTGAGGTAGAGGGCAATGGTTGCAGCATTGGCCCCAACCCGGTTGACGTGGCCAAGGCCGTTGCAGGCAAAACCATTGCCTTGTTTGCCCTTCCTGGTGCCTACACGCCGACCTGCTCGGCCAAGCATGTGCCGGGTTATGTGGAGCACTTTGACGCCTTCAAGGCCGCCGGCGTGGATGAAATTTGGTGCGTGAGCGTGAACGACGCTTTTGTGATGGGCGCTTGGGCGCGCGATCAGAAAACTGGAGCCAAAGTGCGCATGCTGGCCGATGGCAGCGCAGACTTTGCCAAAGGTACCGGCCTGACGTTGGACTTGACCGCACGCGGCATGGGTTTGCGCAGCAACCGTTACTCCATGCTGGTCAAAGACGGTGTGGTCAAGTCCTTGAACGTGGAAGGGCCGGGAAAATTCGAAGTCAGCGACGCCGAAACTTTGCTGGCACAGGCCAAGACCCTGTGATCAGCACCTGAGACACGCGCCTCGCCGCCGGATGCAAAGTGCAACCGGCGGTATGGGTCGCAGTCACAGGTCTACCTTGAGGTAGTGAGCGCCGGCCAAGGGGTTGTGGTAGTAAGGCGCCACCTCAACAAAACCGGCCTCTTGGTACAGGGCACGTGCGGCTTCCATGTCGCGGAGTGTGTCCAGCAGCATGCACGCATAGCCCGCCGATTTCCCCGCCTCCAACGTGGCATCCACCAGCAAACGCCCGAGCCCAAACCCGCGGAACGCGTTGCGCACGTACAGGCGCTTCATTTCGCAGGCATTGGGGTAATCGGCGTTGAGCAAA
>JBDKEX010000142.1:0-17378 GCA_039798985.1 Pseudomonadota bacterium
GCTGCGAGCCAGGGTTGAATGCCATGATCCGCCGTATGACTTCTGACCAGGCCATTGCCGGTTTTGGCATGGACACCATCACGCTGGCAGGGCCGTTGGAGGCCAAGCTGGCCGCCATGAAAGACGCCGGCTTTTCGCAAGTGATGCTCAAGGCCAACGATATCAACGGGCACCCCGGGGGCATTGACGCAGCGGTTCAGGCCGTGAAAAACAGTGGGTTGCGCGGCACCGGGTTCCAGGTTTTGCGCGATTTTGAAGGCCTCAGCGGCCACCTGCACCACTACAAGGTGGACATTGCCAAGGCCATGCTCGAGATGTGCGCAGCGCTGGACTGCAAGGTGTTGTTGGCGTGCTCGTCCGCGTCAGCCCATGCCAGCAGCGACCTGGACCACATTGCCCGCGATTTGCGCAAACTGGCCATGTTGGCCATTCCCTACGGCATCAAAATCGCCTATGAAGGTTTGAGCTGGGGGCGAACCATCAACGAGTTCACCACCGCTTGGGACGTGGTGTGCCGGGCCGATTGCCCGAATTTGGGCCTGGGCATTGATTCTTTCCACATATTCGCTGCCAAAACGTCGCTCGAAGAAATTGACTACCTGCAACCGGACAAAATTTTTCTGGTGCAATTGGCCGATTTCATGTGGCAAGAAACCAAGACCTTTGAAGAGCGCATGACCACCGCTCGCACCTTTAGGGTGTTTCCGGGCGAGGGCGTCCACAGCGAACAGTTGGTTGAACTGGTTTTGAAGCTGGACCGTTTGGGCTACGCGGGTGATTACAGCTTTGAGGTGTTCAACGACGACTACCAGCAAATGCCGCTGCCCATGGTGGCCCAGCGGGCCCGGCGTTCGGCCCTGTGGCTGGCTGAAGACGTGCTGCGCCGTTCCGTGCCGTTGCCCAACCAGATGCGTTTGAAGTCGGTGGGTTGAAAACGGGCGGCAAACCGGGAGGTGCCCCCCGTTTTTGCCGCTATGCTGTAGGCCAGAGTAGCCAACCGTTCAGCATCATGCCGCTTTCGCACCTTCGACACGTGGGCCGCTTGACCAAGGTCAAGGAACGCGCCGCAGCCGAGGGCGTTTTGGTGGAAGCGCTGGCTGCTTTGTTTGGGCCCAGCGCCGTGACCTTGTACGAGGTGGCGGGACCCGCCGATGACGTGCGCTGCCTAGAGCGGTTGGACTGGACCGAGGGTGCGGCAGCTGCCAAGTCCACCGGTGCTTGGGCTGCCTGGGACACGGCCCAGCCGCTTGACACCGTGGACGGGGCGCAGGGGTGTTTGGAGTCCGGGGCACCGCAGTGGTTGGTTCAGCCCCAGGGCTACGCGCTGCTGCTGCCCATATGCAACGACAACGGTGAACGCCGTTTGATACGTTTGGGTTTTGCACACCCCATCGAGACGCAAGCCCAGCTCCTGGCAGAGGCCTTGGTGGGCATTTACCGCAACTTTCTGGAATTGCTGGACTACAGCGAGCGGGACACTTTGACCGGCCTGCTGAACCGAAAGTCGTTTGACGAAACCTTCATGAAGGCGGCGCGCCAAGTGCCTGCCTTGCCGGCGGAAGACGAGGTTCAGGATTCCGGCTGCCGCCATGCCATGGCGGGGGCGTCGTTTTGGTTGGGTGTGGTGGATGTGGACCATTTCAAACGCGTGAACGACGGCTTTGGCCACCTGATTGGCGACGAGGTGTTGCTGTTGTTGGCCGGTGTGATGCGCATGACCTTTCGGCACGACGACCGGCTCTACCGTTTTGGGGGCGAGGAGTTCGTGGTGTTGCTGCGTGCGGCTGAATTTGCCCAGGCCGAACTGGCGTTTGAACGCTTCCGGCACAACATCGAACGGCAGGTGTTTCCCCAGGTGGGGCAAATCACGGTCAGCATTGGGTACACCCACTTGAACACCAACGACACGCCCGCCGCTGCGTTTGAGCGGGCCGACAAGGTGGTTTACCTGGCCAAAAGCAGTGGCCGCAACCAGGTGCAGTGCTACGAGAATGCGCTGGCCTCAGGGCGCATAGTGGAAATCAGTGTTGGCTCCGATATGGAAGAGTTCTGAGCACGTATGTTGGCCCGCACGAGCGGCGGTGGGGCGCAGCAGGCTGCTGGTGCCCTGAGTTGATGCAAAACGGAATCAGAACATGCCGTTGCGCCAAGCCACGTACAGGGCGGTTCCACACAAAATGCTGAACAGCGGGTGCCTGAGCCGCCACTGCAAAACGGCTGTGACTGCGATGGCGACCCCTTCGGGCCAAGGGCTCAGCGGGTTGTGGGCCGCAGCGCCGGCACCCGAATGGAGCACCAGCAGCGTCATGATGCTCAGGGGCAAAAAATCACCAAGGCGTTGCACGAAAGGGTGTTTTTGCAGCCATTGCGCCGCCACAAACGGCAACGCCCGCAAGGCGAACGTAACGGCCATCATGGCAAGCAAGACCAGCAAGACATAGCCAGAATTCACAAAACCCCCCTTGTGTCGGGCTTGCGCCACAGCAGTGCGACACCCACACACAGCGCAATCGACACCACCAGCGCATGTTGGGGCCACATCCAATAGGCCAGCAGGTAGCTCAACAGGGCCGCCCACACCGGCAAGGCGCTGGACCGGTTGCGCCATTGCTCGGTGGCGAGCACGGCAAACAGGCTCACCAATACAAAGTCCAGGCCCTGCAGTGGCACCTGCGCTTGCGAACCAATCAGCGCGCCAACCGTGGTGCCCAGCACCCACCAGCCTTGGTTCAGTGCTGCCAGTGCCGCCAGGGTGCGCACCGGCGTATTCACCGGCAGTGTGGTGAGGACCGAGTAGGTTTCATCGGTCAAGGCAAATACCATGTACCAACGCGCCGGCCCCCGGGCAGGGTAGCGCCCGAGCAGCGACAGGCCGTAAAACACATGCCGCAGGTTGACCACCAGGGTCGCCAAGGCAATGGCCCCGACCGGCAAACCACCCGCCAGCATGGGAACCATCATGTACTGCGCTGCACCGGCGTAAACCAAAACACTCGAGGCTGTGGCCAGCCACCAGGCACCCCCGGCCTGCACGAACAAAAAGCCAAACACAACGCCCAAGGGTACGTAGCCCATGGCCACGGGTGTGGTCAAGGCCAGCAGCGACAAACGGGTTGTTGGGGGGTGATGCATAGCGGGTCGAAAGCGCCTTTGGATTATCGCAACTGCCACAGGGCGCTGGAGCGTGCGTTCAATGGGCCATGAAATGGGCCGAGTCCATCACTGCCAGGTCGCTGGCGACCTGGGGCCGAAATGCCATTTGGTCCAGAATGTCGCGCTGCAGGTCGATGCCGGGGGCAATTTCGTACAGCTCCACGCCTTGGGGTGTCAACCGGAAGCTACCGCGTTCGGTCAGGTACAGCACTTCTTGGCCACGCACCCGCCCTTGTGGGCCGCTGAAGGTGATCTGGTCGACTTTTTTGACCAGCTTCTTTACCGCACCTTGTTGCAGCACGCGCATCTGGCCGTCGCCGGTGTGCAGCTTCACGCCTTTGGCTGCCAAGGCGCCGCAAAACACCACTTTTCGCGCATTTTGTGCGATGTCGATGAAGCCACCGGGGCCGACAGTCACGCCGCCCAAGCGCGAGACGTTGACGCTGCCTTCTTCGTCAAATTCGCCAAAGCCCAGGAAGGCGATGTCGAGCCCGCCACCGCCGTAGAAGTCGAACTGTGTGGCGGCGTCGAGCATGGCGGTGGCGTTGCGTGCGTAGCCAAACAGCACGCCGTCCATCAGAGTACCGCCGTAAGTGCCGTGTTCTATGGTTTGGTAAATGCGGTGCTGTTCGTTGCGCGCTGCTATCAACTTGGCCACCGCGTCGGGCACGCCAACGCCGTAGTTGATGACCGGGCGTGCCTTGGGCGTGTTGAACAGTTCCTCGTAGGCACGGCGGGCCACGGCTTGGCGTTCGCTGAAGGCTTCGGCCGCTGCTGCAACTTCGTTGGCGTGGTCTTGGGCTTCGCTCGTTTGGCGCGCGGTGCCGGTGAGTTCGCCGCTGAACGCCGGGTCGAACGGTATGGCGTAGCTGGTCTGTTGCGCCGGGTCTACGACGACGGCGTCCACCCAGGCCGAGGGGATGCGCACCTCGCGCGCCTTGAGCGAGCCGCGTGGCAGCCGTTCTTTGACCTGCACGATCACGGTGCCGCCGCTGTTGCGTGCGGCCAGGGCGAGCGATTGAGCGTCGAGGTTGGCGGCTTCGTGCTCGAAACTGATGTTGCCGTCCTCGTCGGCAGCACTGGCGCGAACAATGGCCACGTGGATGGGGAAGGGTTTGTAGCGCAGGTATTCGCGGCCGTCTATGTGGACGACTTCGGCCAGGTCGTCTTGTGCTGCGTTGTTCATGCGCCCGCCGCCAAAACGCGGGTCGCAAACCGTGCCCAGGCCCACATGGCTGATCAGGCCAGGCCGGCCGGCGCCGATCTCGCGCATGAGTTGGCTGCTGACGCCGCCGGGCAGGATGTACGCCTCAATTTTGTTGCTGAGCGCGAGTTGCTGCATGGCCGGTGACCAAACCCAGTGCCCGCCTATGACTTTTTTGACCAAGCCTTCGTGCGCAAAGCAGTTCATGCCTTTGGTTTTTTTGTCGCCTATGCCCAGCGCGTGCATGACCGTGAGGTTGCGCGGCTGTTGGGTGGCGAGGAAGCGTGCCTGCACCGCTTCGAACAGGTGGGTGGCTTCCATCAGGCCGCCGCCGCCGCCCATCAGGCCCACGGTATCGCCGTCTTTGATCAGGTTTGCTGCTGCGGCAGCGGTCATGAATTTGCTCATGTCGGTCTCACTTGTTTATGTCGTTTTCGTTGAAGTCACTGCGATCGCACCGATGGATGCCTGTGGCGGCCTCCTCATGCTGGGGTACCAGAAATCGGCGGCCGCCACAGGCATCCATCGGTGGACCCGGGCGGGCTGAGACCGCAGATCCACTGGCGGCGCGTGCCTTCCCTTCGGCACACCCACTGGGCGGTGGTCGGTGCGGCGTCCGACGATTTCTGGTACCCCAGCATGAGGAGGCCGCCGTACCGACCACCGCTCAGCTGCCACGTCAACGCGTATCCGCAGGCCGGAAAAATCAGCGGTGCACGTCAAACAAAACAGCACCCTTTTTGAGCGCTGACTTGGCAATCACCCCACGGTGAATCTCCGATGTGCCGTCGAAAATTCGGTAAATGCGTGCGTCGCGGTAGTAGCGCTCAATCGGCAGTTCTTTGCAGAAGCCCATGCCGCCAAAGACCTGCACCGCCCGGTCCACCACGCGGCCGAGCGTCTCGGCGGCATGCACTTTGACCATCGCGATTTGCTCGCGTGCGTCAAAGCCTTGGTCCAGCATCCACGCGGCTTGGTACACCATCCAGCGGGCGGCGTTGATCTCGATGACACTGTCGGCGATCATTTTTTGCACCATTTGGAAGTCGCCAATGCGCTGACCGAACTGTTTGCGGTCGTTGGCGTATTCCACCATCATCTCGCAAACATGGGTGGCCTTGCCCACGGCCCGCGCGCCCACCTGGGCCAGACGCACCACATTGAGCGCGCCCATGGCCAGCTTGAAGCCTTGGCCCTGTTCGCCCAGCAGGGCGGCGTCTTCCAGCACCACGTTGTCGAAAAACAGTTCCAGGTGCGGGGTGCCGCGCAGGCCCATCATCATTTGGTCTTTGCCCACGGTGAAGCCAGGCAGGCCCTTGTCCACCATGAACATGCTGATTTCCTTTTCCCCGGTTTTGGCCGACACCAAAAAGAAGTCGCTCCAAATGCCGTCGCTGATGAAGTGCTTGCTGCCATTGAGCATCCATTGGCCTTGTCCATTGCGTTTGGCGTGGGTTTTGATGCCAGCCGCATCGGACCCTGCGCCCGATTCGGTGATGGTGATGGCGCAAGTGCGTGTGCCTAGCACGGCGGGTTTGAGCCAGCGCTCGACCTGCTCGCCTTTGCAATGCAGCAGGGGTTCGTACACGTTGCCAAAGGCGCGGCGTATGAGCATGTCGCTGGTGTGCCCAAATTGCTCCTCGCAAATGATGCGATCGACGTGGGACAGCCCGCCACCGCCCAGCTCGGCGGGCATGTTCAGTGCGTAAAGGCCCAGCTCTTTGGCTTTGGCGTGGATGCGGCGGGCGTCGGCATCGGGCAGTGCGCCGGTGTTTTCCAGTTCGTCTTCCAGCGGTTTGAGTTCTTCGGCGATGAAGCGACGGATGGTGTCGATCATCATTTTCTGTTCGTCGTTGAGGGCGAAATCCATGGTGTTCTTTCGGTTCGGTGTTCAGGATCAGGGGCCAAGCGTTGGGGCGGCCGCGCGCTAAGCGCTGCTGAACCACCGCGCCCCAAAGAAAAATGGCAACCGAGACAGGCGGTCCATCAACATGGCAAACCCCTAAACACCGGGTTCCACAAACGGGCGGCTGGCAGCCAGGCAAATGCCGGCCCAGTCGCTGGGCGAAGCGGTTTTTTCCAGCTCAAAGTTCACCACCTCCACGCTGATGGGCAGGTCAGCGGGCAGGGTGTTGAACAAGCCTTGCACATCGATGCTGCCTTGGCCGGGCAGCAGGCGTTCGCAGCGCGCGGTGTGGATCATTTGTTGGGTGCTGAAGTGGGTGCCTGCTTCGGCATCGCAAATTTGGGCGTAGTGCAGCAAGCTGCGCGGGATGGCGCGGATGTCGTCCAGGGTGGTGTTTGAGCGGCCAAAATGCAGGGCATCGACCAAAATACCGGCGTTGCCGGGTGTGCCGGCGTTTTGCACCACACGCAGCGCGCTTTTGGCGTCTGGCACGGCGGTCCAGGGCATGAATTCCAGGTCAGCCGTCAGGCCGTAGGGGTGCATCACCTCGCACAAGTGGGCGTAGTTGTGCGTCAGGCGGGCTTCGT
The DNA here is from genome assembly GCA_039798985.1 of Pseudomonadota bacterium. GTDB lineage: Bacteria > Pseudomonadota > Gammaproteobacteria > Burkholderiales > Burkholderiaceae_C > JBDKEX01. Next base: position 6,851 of record JBDKEX010000142.1, read on the forward strand.
CAAAATCGTCACCCGCTACCAAAATGGCCTTGGCTTTGAGGGCGGCGCAGGCGTCGTACAGCGCGTCCCAGGTGTGGGGGTCGAAGTTTTCGTCAATCCGGATGATCTCCACATCGAACACTCCCACACCGGTGTCGGCTTGGGCCGCCAGGGTTTCACGCAGCACGTCGGGTCGGTCCAGCAGAAATTGCTGCGGTGCCCCCGGTGCGTTGGGCCACAGACGCAGGCCCACAAAGGCGTAGCCGTTGGCGGCGGCCACGCCTATGGCCTCGGGCGGTGTGCAGCGGCGGGAACCCAGGTAAGCGAGGGAGTAGGTGCGCATCATTTGAGGGGCGAAACAGCGGTGGGCAAGGCAATGGTGGACACCATGTGGGTGGTTAGGTGCGCTGGGCCGCCCTTGGGTGGCCAAATGCCCTGGGCCACGGCGCCAGCGCGTGCTTGTGCGCGGGCGTTCAAATCGGGGTAAGCCCAAATGTTGGTGAAACGCAAGGGCCCGTCCAGCGCCAACATGGCAATCACGCAAGGCGACAATTTTTCGCGCGGCGGCACATACTGCTCCCACAGGTCAATGGTGGGTTGCACGCCGCCGGTCTTGATGCCATAGGTGCGAATTTCGTACACCGGTCCGCTGATGCCGGACTCGGCAGACGGGCGCACCGGTTTCATCCACGGAAAACCTCGGTAGCTGTGCTGTTCCAGGTTTTGAAAAATGTCGCCGCAATTGAAAGGGTTGGCGTTGAGCTGCGTGCGTTGTCGTTCGGCGTTCAGCGCCTCAAGGGTGGCAAAGCCCCGAAAAACGATCATTTGGTTCAGCACACCAATGTCGGTGAACCAGCAGCCGAGCAGCTCGCCTTGGGCTTCTGGGGCTGCGCAATAGGCTTGCACATTTTGGGCCGCCGCCCCAGCGGTGCCAAAGGGCAGGGTCATCGTGGCAAGTTCGTAAAACATAGGCGTACCTTTTCAAAAAAAGAAGTCAGTTGCGCAGGGGGCTGGCACCCGCGTCCACCCCGGCGGCGTGGTGTGCGGCCAAGTAAGCAAAGGTCATGGCAGGGCCCAGGGTGATGCCGCCACTGGGGTAGTTGCCGCCCATCATGCTGGTCATGTCGTTGCCAACGGCGTACAAGCCCGCTATGGGTTGGCCTTGAGGGTTGAGCACTTGGGCGTGAGGGTTGACTTTCAAACCGGCAAAAGTGCCCAGGCTGCCCACCACCACTTTGATCGCATAAAACGGCCCGCTTTGCAATGGCGCCATACAGGGGTTGGGCAGGCCGGCTGCCTGTGCCCGGGCGGCATCGCCTTGCATGCGGTTGTAGGGCGTTTCGCCCTTGGCAAAGTCTGCGTCCTGGCCCGTGGCGGCTTGGGCGTTGTACCTGGCCACCGTGGCTTGCAGCCCGGCGGGGTCTATGCCGCAGGCCTGCGCCAGTTCGGCCAGGGTGTTGCCCCGTTGCAGGTAGCCGTTGGCCAGCCAGCGGCGCAAGGGCAGGGGGGCGGGTTTGACCGCACCCAGGCCGTAACAGCGAATAAAAGGGTGGTCACACAGCAGCCAAGCTGTGGGCGATTCTGCAGCGGGGGTGGTTTTCAGCAAGTCCTGCGTGAAGTCGTGGTACGAATTGGCCTCGTTGGTGAAGCGCCGCCCCTGGCGGTTCACCGCAATCAGCCCGGGCTTGCCCCGTTCGATCAAGTGAGGGAAGTGGGCCACCGAGCCGTCAGCGCGCGGCACCAGCGACACCGGTGCCAAAGCCGCGGCTTGTGGCAGGTCGGTGGCCACGGTGCCTCCGGCACTTTCGCCCAGGCGCAAGCCATCGCCGGTGTTGCCCCAACCGGCTGCAGACCAATGCTCCAGACCGGTTGCACCCGCGTGAGGCAGCAACTGCTGCTTGCGCGTGGCATCGTGGGGGAACCCGCCGGTGGCCAGCACCACGCCACAGCGGGCCTGTATTTGCAAACGGCCTTGCGGGCTGGCCACCACCGCGCCAGTGACCCGGTTGCCGTCTCTGAGCAGCTGCAAGGCAGGGTGTTGGACCCGGATGTCCACCCCTTGTTCCAGGGCCGAATGGGCCAAGGCACCCACCAACGCGTTGCCATTGACCAAGCGCATGCCCCGGCGGTGAATGGCCAGGTCGATCCAATACCGCGCCACCCATTTGCAGACGTGAGCCAGCGACGCAGGCCGGTGCAAGGCGTTCAGAAAATGTTTGAGTTCGGCACCGGATGCGATACCCATGCCCCACAAAGTGGTTTCGTGCAGTGGGGGTTTCAGGTCGTGCACCCGCCGCCCCAAAGCCCGCGCGTCAAACGGGGCGGCACACACCGAACGCCCACCCAGCGCTGCACCGGGCGTGTTGCCATGGAAGTCGGGTATGGCGTTGCCGTCTATGAACTGCAGTGAGGTGCGACGCCTGAAAAAGTCCACCATGCGCGGTGCGTGTTCCAGGTAGGTTCGGGCACGCGCTTCGTCAAATTGTGCGCCCAGCTCGTGATGCAAGTAAGTCAATGGGGCGTTCAAGTCCTCTTTGATGCCGGCCTCTGCCGCGAGTGGATTGCGCGGCACCCACATCCACCCGCCGGACCACGCGGTGGTGCCGCCAAACTGGGCTTCTTTTTCCACGACCACCACTTCAAGGCCCAAGTGGGCAGCCGTAACGGCCGCCGACAGCCCGCCCGCACCCGAACCAATGACCAGCAGGTCGCACACTTCAGACACAGGGGTAACAGCGGTGGCCATGGTGGTGGACCGGTTCAGACCGCGTAAATCGGCTTGCGGCCCGACGCAGCGGGAGGGTTGGCCGTTTCGGCGGTGAGCGTAAAAAAGGGCGAGGCGCCGCTGGCCGCCGCCAACTGCGATGCCGTGGCCAGCAAATCTGCCGCCAAGGCTTGCATGCGCTCGGGGGTGAAACGCACCGTTGGGCCGGCAATCGTGACCACGCCTATGGCCGGCTGTTCGGCAAATCGCACCGGGGCCGACATGGCGCTCAGGCCCAGGCTGTAGGTGTCGGTGGTGATGCTGTAGCCGTTTTGCCGGCTGGTGTGCACCGCTTCAAGCACCGCTTGCAGGGTGGTGGGGGCTGCGGGGCCAAAGTCGGCCGGCTGACCGATGCCTTGCTGTGCCACCAGTGCCAGGGCCTCGTCATCTTTCAAGGTGGACAGCCAAGCCCAACCAGACGATGAGCAAGACAAACGCGCATCGCTGCCCATGTCGGGGTCGTAGCGCAGACCTTGCCGAGCGCCTTGGGCACGGGCCACCCAGGTCAGGCGTTTGCCATCAACCACCGACAAGCGCACCAATTCGCCCGACACCTCGGCCAAACGGTTCAACAGCGGTTGCGCAATGTCCACAATGCCGCTGTTGCTGAGGTAGCTCAAACCCATGCTTACAAGTTTGGTGGTGAGCAGGTAGTCGCCATGGCCGCGAGCTTGGCGCACGTAGCCCAGCCGCACCAAGTCGGCCAGCAGGCGGTGCACCGCGCTGCGGGGTATGTTGAGCTGGTCGGCCAAGGCGGCCAGCTCCATGCCTTCGCCATGCTGCGCCAGCAGTTCCAGGATGCCCAGGGTTCGTTCCAGTACGCCGTTCATGTGCTGCTTTTTGGTTGTCTTGTCAGCCTGCAAAGCAGGTGATGCCGATTGTATTCAAAAAAAGAATTTAATTCAAAAATTGAATACTATTCAACTTTTGTATAAAATCCCAACGACTGAAAAACTGCCATCTACCGAGAGCACCCATGTCGCAGCCTTTGAGTGGAGCCACCCGAGTTCACTTCATCGTGGGGGATCCCATCGCCCAGGTCAAGTCACCGGCTGGGGTGTCTCAAGCCTTCCATGCCCGGGGCCGCAACGCGTATGTGATGCCGGCCCATGTGGCGCCCGCCCATTTGCCGGCTTGGTTGGCGGGGGTGTCTCTGGCGCAAAACGTTGACGGCATCATCGTGACCGTGCCGCACAAGTTCGCCTGCCACGACCTGTGTGTCACCGCCTCTGAGCGAGCGGCCTTTTTGCGCACCGTGAATGTGATGCGCCGCAACCCCGACGGCAGTTGGCACGGTGACATGTTTGACGGCATGGGGTTTGTGACCGCCATGCAAGAAAAAGGCTGCCAACCCGCCGGGCAAAAAGCGCTGTTGGTGGGGGCGGGCGGCGCCGGTTCGGCGATTGCCCACTCGCTGGTCATGGCGGGCGTGAGCGAGCTAGCCATTCACGACCCGGACGATGCCCGCCGCACCACCTTGGTTGACCGTTTGGCCGGTTTGGGCAAGTGCCCGGTGTTGCACGGCTCCAGCAACCCCAGCGGGTTCGACATCGTGCTCAACGCCACGCCGGTGGGCATGAAAGCATCCGACCCCTACCCGGTGCAGGTGGCGCACTTCACGCCCCGCATGTTTGTGGGGTGTGTGATCACCCAGCCGGCTGTGTCGCCCATGGTGGAGGCGGCGCGCGCCCTGGGTTGCAATACCCTCACCGGGGCCGATATGTTTGCCCGAGTCAGCGACCTGATGGTCGAATTCCTGCTGGGGGCTTGAGATGAAGGTCTTGAAAACCCTGGACGACTTGCAAGACCAGGAGGCCTTTGACCTGGTGGTGGTGGGCGCTGGCGGGGCAGGCCTGTCGGCCGCCTTGTTTGCAGCGCTGGACGGCGCCAAAGTGCTGGTGGTGGAACGGACCGAGTGGGTGGGGGGTACCACGGCCTGGTCGGCTGGCACCACCTGGGTGCCCGGCAGCCACCATGCTGCCCAAGTCAACCCCAACGACACCTTGGACGACGCCCGCCGCTACCTCGACAACGCGGTGGGTGAACGCACCTCTGCTGCTGTGCGGAACGCCTTTTTGGCCCATGGCCGTGCGGCCGTGGAGCGCATGGAAGCCCACACCCATGTGCAATACCGGCCTTACCACAAACACCCTGATTACATCTCCGACCTGGGCGGCGCCACTTTGAACGGCCGCGCCCTGGAGCCCTTGCCGTTCGATGGCCGGCTGCTGGGTGAATTGTTCGGCCTGCTGCGCCCCCCCATTCCTGAGTTCACCGTCATTGGCGGGATGATGGTGGACCGCACCGACATCAACCACCTTTTGGGCATGACGGACTCGTGGGCGTCGTTCAAACACGCAGTCAAAATTGTGTGGCGGCATGCCTTGGACCGTTTGCGCTACCCACGCGGCACCCGGTTGGTCATGGGCAACGCCTTGGTGGCGCGGCTGCTTTATTCGCTGTCTCAACACCGTCAGGTGACCTTGGCCTTGAACACGTCGCTGGAAAGCTTGGGCAATGCCTCCTCCAGCGGCGCGCGTTCCGTGACGCTCAAGCAAGGCAACCTCCAGCGCCAAGTGCTGGCGCGGGGCGGTGTGGTATTGGCCAGCGGTGGCTTCAACCGCAGTCCGGCCCTGCGCGCAGCCATGTTGCCAGGCGTTCCGGCCCAGTGGTGCCCTGCGGCCCCCGGCCACACAGGCGAAGCGCACAGCGTGGCCCACAAGCAGGGAGCCCAGTACGGCCAGGGGGCGCTGTCAAATGCTTTTTGGGCGCCCGTGTCCTTGCGCCGGCGGGCCGACGGTTCCACCGCCGTGTTCCCGCACTTTGTGATGGACCGTGCCAAGCCCGGCATGATCACGGTCAACCAGCGCGGTGAACGGTTTGTGAATGAAAGCACCTCGTACCACTTGTTTGGCTTGGCCATGCAGGCCGCTCACAAAAACAGTTCGGCCATACCCGCCTATTTGGTGTGCGACGCCGCTGCCTTGCGAAAATATGGCTTGGGCATGGTGCGCCCGGGTGGCAAAGGGCTCGCGCCCTTCTTGGCCGATGGTTACTTGACCGCAGGTGCCACACTGGCTGAACTGGCCGCCCGCCTGGGTGTTGATGTGCCTGGCTTGGAACGCAGCGTGGCCCAAAACAACCAGTACGCCGCCACAGGGGTGGACCCTGACTTCAATCGGGGTGCAACGGCGTACCAGCAAAACCTGGGCGATGCCGCCCACAGCGGCCCAAACCCCACGATGGGCCCCATCGGCCAAGCCCCTTTTTACGCGGTAAAACTTTACCCTGGCGACATTGGCGCAGCGACCGGCTTTGCCACCGACGAACATGCCCGCGTGTTGGGTGCCGACGGGCAGGTGCTGCCTGGTTTGTATGCCGTGGGCAACGACCAGCACTCCATCATGGGGGGCACCTACCCCGCGCCGGGCATCACCATCGGGCCCGGGCTGGTTTTTGCCTTTTTGGCTGCACGTCACGCCTTGGGGCAGCTCAAAGAAATTCGCACGAATCGTCCTGTCTAATGTCTGAATATGCTTGCTGCGCAAACACATCAATTTACAAAATTTGCAGGTCTGGTACGAGCCTTCAGCCTTTGAATGCTGGCATTATGTGATGCAGATAAAAACCCAATGGCGCCGGGGTCATGGCGTCGATTTTTTTCGTTGATTGGAGACAAATTATGCAAAAAAGACAAATGTTGAAGTGGGCAACTGCGGCCGCAGTTTTGAGTGCGTCCACCCTTGCCATGGGGCAAAACGTCATCAAAATCGCCAACATTGTGGAACTTTCGGGCGGGGGCGCCAGCCCCGGCACCTATTTCCGCGATGGTATTGAACTCGCGGTGAAAGAAATCAACGCCGCCGGCGGTATTTTGGGCAAGAAAATTGAAACAACCACGGCAGATACGCAGACCAACCCGGGCGTAGCCAAAGGTTTGGCGCAAAAAGCGGTTGACGACGGTGCGTTTGCTATTTTTGGCCCGGTTTATTCCGGTTCCATCATGGTCAGCATGGCCGAAAGCCGCCGTGCCGAAGTGCCCAACTGGACCGGTGGCGAAGCCGCAGCCATCACCCAGCAAGGCAACCCCTATATTTTCCGCACCGCGTTTGGCCAGTCTTTCTCGTTTCCCAAGTTGGCCCGCTACCTGACATCCAAGTTCAAGACGGTGGCGGTCATCTACCAAAACAACGACTTTGGCAAGGGCGGTCGTGATGCGATTTTCAAGAACCTGGAAGGGACCGAAACCAAGATAGTTGCCGACATTTCCACCGAACCCCAGCAGGTGGACTTTTCGGCCGCGGTGATCAAGGCCAAACAAAGCAATGCCGACGCGGTGTTCGTCTACGTCACCGAGGAGGAATCGGCGCGCATTTTGCGGGAGCTGCGCAAGCAGGGCTGGGCCAAACCCATTGTGGGCGAAACCACGCTGACCGGCCAGAAAGTGATTGAACTTGCCGGCGACGCCGCCAACGGCGCCTTTGCCCACGTGGGTCTCACAGTCGATGCGCCGATTCCCGAAATGCTGGCCTTCAAAGCCAAGTTTTACCAAGCTTACAAATACATCCCTGACCACAACGGTATCAAGGGCTACATGGGTGTCTACACTCTCAAAGCCGCTGTAGAGAAAGCCGGAAAACTGGACCGGGTGGCGGTGGCCAAGGCCATGAAGGGCCTGTTCATCAGTGCCAAAAAGTACCCCGGTGTCATCATGGACGTGTGGTTTGACGACAAAGGCGACCTGGACCGCCAAAGTTTCCTCGTAGAGGTCAAGAACGGTCGTCAGCAGGTGGTGGCAACTTTGCCCCCGCTCAACGCAAAACCCTGACACCTGAATTCAGGGTTATCCCTTGAACTGGGCGATTATCGAACGATGATGTTCGGTGATCGCCCAAAATTTTTCTATTCAGCAAATCTTTGATTGTGGGGAAGCGTAAATTCTGTTTGCGCCCCAGTCCGGGTCGATCTGCACACTTCAGTTCTTAGGAGAACCTTATGCATAAACGTATTGCCCTGAAATATGTTGCTTTGTCTGCGTTGCTGGCATGTTCCGGTGCAGCCTTGGCCCAGGATGTGATCAAAATCGCCAACATTGTGGAGCTTTCTGGTCCCGGTGCCACAGCGGGTACCACCTTCAAAAACGGCGTGGAATTGGCGGTCAAAGAAATCAACGCCGCCGGCGGCATTCTGGGCAAAAAAATCCAAACCGTCACGTCTGACACACAAACCAACCCGGGCGTGGCCAAAGGCTTGACCCAAAAAGCGGTCGATGAAGACGTTTTTGCGATTTTTGGCCCGGTGTACTCTGGCTCGATCATGGTGAGCATGGCCGAAAGCCGTCGCGCCGAAATCCCCAACTTCACAGGGGGCGAAGCAGCCAGTGTTACGGCGCAGGGCAACCCATACGTGTTCCGCACCAGCTTCGGCCAGGCCACCAGCTTCCCCAAGCTGGCCCGCTACATCAACGGCAAGGTCAAAACCCTGGCGGTCATTTACGTGAACAACGACTTTGGCAAAGGTGGGCGTGACGCCATCACCCGTTTGCTGGAAAACAGCCCCACCAAAATCGTGGCCGACATCTCCACAGACGCAGGCCAGGTGGACTTTTCTGCTGCGGTGCTGAAAGCCAAACAGTCAAACGCTGACGCCGTCTTCGTCTACACCAACGAAGAAGAATCCGCTCGTGCTCTGCGTGAATTGCGCAAGCAAGGCTGGAACAAACCTGTGATTGGTGAAACCACCCTGACTGGCGAGAAAGTGGTGGAACTGGCCGGCGAAGCTGCCAACGGCGCGGTGGCCCACGTTGGGTTGATCGTGGAAGCGCCCGCGATCAAGCCTTTCGGCACCAAGTTCCAGCAGGAATACAAGTACGTGTCTGACCACAACGGCGTCAAGGGCTACACCGGCGTGTACGTGCTCAAGGCCGCCATTGAAAAGGCAGGCAAGTTGGACCGCAAAGCCGTGGCTGCAGCCATCCGCAACAGCTCGTTCTCGGTCAAACAGCACCCCGGCATTTTGATGGACGTTTCCTTTGATGACAAAGGTGACTTGGACCGTGAAAGCTTCTTGGTTGAAGTGAAAAACGGCAACCAAGTGGTGGTTGAAACGCTGCCACCGCTGGGCAAAAAGTAATCCAACGGCTCCCCCTCCCTACGGACGGGGAGCCATCCCACCCCTCCCAAGTGCCATGACATCATGACCGATTTTTTGCAGCTTTTTTTCAGTGGCCTGGCCACCGGGGCGATTTACGCTCTCGCGGCGCTGGGATTCACCTTGCTCTGGCAAGCCAGCGGCACCATCAACTTCGCGCAAGGCGAATTTGTGATGCTGCCCGCCTTCATCATGCTCGGGTTCAGCATGGCAGGTTTGCCCTTGCTCGTCAGCTTTTTGCTGAGTTGCTTGGTGGCGGTGTTTTTGTTGGGGTGGTTGTTCAAGCGTGGGGTGGTTGATCCCTTGTTCAAGTTCGGCATGATGCCGATCGTGGTGGCAACGATTGGTTTGTCAATCGCTATGCGCAACGGCATTCGCGCGGGTTACAGCGCTGAAGCGCACCCTTTTGCCAGCCTGTTTGCCGACAAGATTTACAACATTGCAGGCGTGACGATCACGCTGCAAGACGTGGGCACTTTCTTGCTCGCGCTGGCTTTGGTGCTGGCCACACAAGCCTTTTTGGCCAAGACGGTTACCGGCCGCGCCATGCAGGCCGTGGCCCAAAACACCGAAAGCGCCAGCGTGCTGGGTATCAATGTGCCCCGCATGATTTTTTACACATTTGCCATCAACGCCGTGCTGGCGGTTTCTGCCGCGCTGTTGGTAACGCCCACCTATTTGGCCAAGTTCGACATGGGTGAGTCTTTGGGCACCAAAGCGTTCTTTGCCGCCATTATTGGGGGCTTCAACAACTCGCGTGGAGCCTTGCTGGGCGGGTTGATTGTGGGTGTGTGTGAAAACCTTGCCGCCGCCTACATCTCTCCTGCCTACAAAGACGCGGTCGCACTGGTCATATTCATGGTTGTTATTTTGTTCAAACCCCAAGGGTTGTTGGGCAAAAAAGTGGAGCGCAAAGTATGAAACCCCTGCACCTGCTTCTGGTAGCAGCTACCGCAGCCGTCCTGCTGGTGGTGCCCAATTTTCTGAAAAGCTACGGCTTGTACCTGCTGACCTATTGGTTGGTCTATATCGTGGCCACCATGGGCCTGAACCTGACGATTGGCTACGCGGGCCAAAAGTCGCTGGGTCATGCAGCGTTCTTTGGCATCGGCGCGTACACGGTCGCCATTTTGATGAAGGCGGGGTTCAGTTTCTGGTTGGGCTTGCCCGCCGCTGCTGCGCTGTGCTTTGTTTTGGGTTTGGTGTTGGGGTTCCCCGCACTGCGAGTTCAAACCATTTACCTGGCATTTGCGACCTTGGGCTTCAACACCGCGGTGTGGTTGGTCATGCGCAACGAAGAGTGGTTGACGGGGGGTACTTTCGGTATCAACAACATTGCCCGCCCCGAATTTTTCGGCATCAGTCTGGAAGGCAATATTCCATACTTTTACTTCACCTTGGCCGTTACGGTGCTGTTGGGGGCCTTGCTGTGGGGCTTGCTGCGCAGCCCTTGGGGCAAAGCGTTCACGGCGTTGCGCGACAACCCAATACGGGCAGAGAGCTTGGGCATTGACACCCGCGGCTACACCCTGCTGAGTTTTGCGATTGGTGCGGTATATGCCGGGGTTGCTGGCGCTTTGTTTGCCAGTTTGGTCCAGTTCATCGAGCCAGCCCCCTTTACCGTTGGCGCTTCCA
>JBDKEX010000143.1:0-6169 GCA_039798985.1 Pseudomonadota bacterium
ATTGCCTTGGGCATTGGCATGGTGCACCAGCACTTTATGTTGGTGGACAACCTGAGCGCCTTGGAAAATGCCATGCTGGGCGCGGAATCCAGCGCCTTGTTGTACCGTGCCGAGGCCCCCGCACGGCAAAAACTGCAGGGCTTGATGGACAGCACCGGTTTGCACGTCAAGCTGGATGCCTTGGTGGAAGATCTGCCGGTGGGCGACCGCCAGCGTCTCGAAATTTTGAAAGCCTTGTTCCGTGGCGCCCGAGTTTTGATTTTGGATGAACCCACTGCAGTGCTCATCCCGCAAGAAATTGAACAGCTGTTTGGGGTGTTGGAACGTTTGCGTGAACAAGGCACCACGGTCATCATCATCACCCACAAGCTCAAAGAGGTGATGCGCCTGTGCGACGGGGTAACCGTGATGCGCGCGGGCGAGGTGGTGTTGGACACTGCGGTGGCTGAAACCTCGGTCAACGCCCTGGCCCAGGCCATGGTAGGGCGCAGTGTTCACATGGGGGCTGAGCTGCGCGCCGGCCCAGAACACCCCGGCGCCCCGACTTTGCTGCAGGCCCAAGGTTTGCATGTACGCGACCACTTGGGGGTCGAACGCCTCGCCGGCGTCAATTTGCAACTGCAAGCCGGAGAAATTGTGGGGGTGGCCGGTGTTTCGGGCAACGGACAGTCTGAACTGCTGGAGGTGCTGTGCGGTTTGCGCGCCGCTACTCAGGGGCAGCTGCAGGTTTTGGGGGCCGATTTTGAAGCCACAAACGGCGCTGACGCTTGGCTCAACCCGCAGCAGGCCCGCGCCTTCGGTTTGGCCCATGTGCCTGAAGACCGCCACGCCCGTGCCCTGGTGATGGATTTTGCGGCTTGGGAGTCGGCTGTGCTGGGCTACGAGGCCCTGCCTGCCTACGCCCACCAAGGTTGGATGCAGACCGAAGCCATGCGCGCCGCCGCCGCCGACATGATGGAACGTTTTGACGTGCGGCCCCGCAACTCCGAATTGCGGTGCGGTGGTTTTTCCGGTGGCAACCAACAAAAGTTGGTGCTGGCGCGAGAGTTGGGTCAAGAACCCAAGGTTTTGCTGGTGGGGCAACCCACGCGGGGGGTGGACATTGGTGCCATCGAGTTCATCCACGGACGTTTGCGCGCCATGCGCGATGCCGGTTGTGCGGTGCTGTTGGTATCCAGCGAACTGGACGAAATCCTGGCCCTGGCCGATCGGGTGTTGGTCATGAACCAAGGGCGCATCACCGGCGAGTTGCCGATTTCTGAATGCAATGAAACCCGTTTGGGCCTGTTGATGGCGGGAGGTTCGGTGTCATGAAACAGGCCGCTGCCTTGCCCCGTTGGGCCGATTTGTTTTTGTTGCCCTTGTTGAATTTGGCGATTGCTCTGGGGTTGGCGGGGGTGGTGGTGGTTTTGGTGGGGCAGGACCCCGTGGAAGTGATTGCCGTGCTGGTGCGGGGCGCGTTTGGCACACAACGCGGCATCAGCTACACGTTTTACTACGCCACCACTTTTGTGTTCACCGGCTTGGCGGTGGCGGTGGCGTTTCATGGGGGCTTGTTCAACATTGGGGGTGAAGGGCAGGCCATCATGGGCGGTTTGGGGGCCGGTTTGATGGCGTTGTGGCTGTCCAGCACCTTGCCCGCGTGGTTGATGCTGCCCTTGATGGTGGTGGGCGCTGCCGTGTTCGGCATGGTTTGGGCTTCTGTGCCGGCCTACTTGCAGGCGTATCGGGGCAGCCACATTGTCATCACCACCATCATGTTCAACTTCATGGCATCTACTTTGTTGGTGTATTTGTTGGTGAACTGGCTCAAACCACCGGGCTCCATGTCGGTGGAAAGTGCCGCCTTTGCTGAATCGGCAAAATTGCCAGGCATGCACCAGGTGTTGGCCTGGTTGGGGGTGGAATGGCCTTCGTCGCCTCTGAATGCCAGCGTTTTTTTGGCTTTGCTGGCCTTGGTGGGGGTGCAGTTGTTTTTGTGGCGCAGTTTGCCGGGTTACCGCTTGCGCGTGGTGGGGGCCTCTGAAACCGCCGCGCAGTACGCAGGCATACGCCCACAGCGCCAAATTTTGGTGGCCATGGCTTTGTCTGGGGCTTTGGCGGGCATGGTCGGCGTTAACGAGATTGCCGGGGTGAACGGCCGCCTGTTGCTGGACTTTGTGGCCGGTGCAGGCTTCACGGGCATTGCGGTGGCCCTGATGGGACGCAACCATCCCGTGGGTATTTTGTTCGCCAGTTTGCTGTTCGGTGCTTTGTTCCAGGGTGGGGCCGAAGTAGCGTTTGAAGTGCCCGGCTTTACCCGCGACATGGTGGTGGCGTTGCAGGGCTTTATCGTGTTGTTTTCCGGGGCCATGGCTTACGTGGCGGCCCCGCTTTTGGCCCGCGTGTTGTCGCTGTTCAAACCCCGCGAGGTGGCCCATGGATGAAGTCTTTTGGGGCTCCATGGTGGCCTCAACCCTGCGCGTGGCCACGCCTTTGGTGTTGTGCGCCTTGGCCGGTTTGTTCAGCGAGCGCAGTGGCGTGGTGGACATTGGCCTGGAGGGCAAGATGCTCTTTGCCGCCTTTGCGGCCGGTGCAGCAGGCGTTACCACAGGTTCTTTGGCAATGGCTTTGATGGCGGCTTTTGCGGTGTCGGTGGCTTTGTCTTGGTTGCACGGTTTTGCCACGGTCAGCCACGCCGGCGATCAGGTGGTGTCGGGTGTGGCCATCAACATCATTGCAGCAGGTTTGACGGCGGTGCTCGGGGCGGCGTGGTTCCGCCAGGGGGGGCAAACCCCAGCGGTATCAGACGCGGTGCGCATTGGCCCGTTGCTGCCTGGTTGGAGCGAGTCTGCAACCACCTGGCCCATACTGGGGCACCTGTTGGGCCAAGGTGTTTTGTCGCACAACCTGCTGGTGTACCTGACGCTGGCTTTGGTGCCCGCGGTGTGGTGGCTGCTTTGGCGCACCCGCTTTGGGTTGCGCCTGCGTGCTGTGGGCGAAAACCCGGCCATGGTGGAAGCAGCAGGGGTGTCGGTTTCGCGCATGCGCTACGCAGCGCTCACAATCAACGGCTTGTTGTGTGGCCTGGCGGGCGCTTATTTGGTGTTGGCACAAAGCGCCTCGTTTGTTCCCCACATGACGGCAGGCCGGGGCTTCATGGCGCTGGCCGCACTCATTTTTGGCAAGTGGCACCCGGTCAAAGCTTTGTGGGCCTGCTTGTTGTTCGGTTTTCTGGACGCCGTGGCCATCCGTTTGCAGGGCATCAGTTTGCCGATTGTGGGCGAAGTGCCGGTGCAAGCCGTGCAAGCTTTGCCTTATGTGCTGACCGTGGTGTTGCTGGCAGGTTTTATAGGCAAAGCGGTGGCTCCCAAAGCCTTGGCCCAGCCCTACATCAAGGAGCGGGCATGAACGGGTCAACACCCTACAAGGAACAGGTCCTCAACCACGATGGTCTGCTTGCATTGCCCGTCAGTGTGCGTGAAGCGCTGTGGCTTGCCGCTGCCCATGCCCAGCTGAACGCCTATGCGCCGTATTCACGGTTCCAGGTCGGCGCTGCGGTGTTGGACGACCGCGGCCAAATACACGCGGGTTGCAATGTTGAAAATGCCGCTTACCCCCAAGGTGTTTGCGCAGAAGCGGGTGCCCTGAGCGCCATGGTGTTGGCCGGCGGGCGCCGCTTGCATGCGGTGCTCGTGCTGGGCGATGGGGAAGCCTGGGTGACGCCTTGCGGGGGCTGCCGGCAAAAAATCCGCGAATTTGCCCATCCCCAAGTACCGGTGCTGTTGGCCGACCGCCAGGGTTTGCGCGGCGTTTTAACCCTCGAAGCCTTGTTGCCCCACAGCTTCGGACCCGAACATTTGTCTCAAACCATATAAAGCACAAGATCCGCATGACCGCATTGGAAATTCTCAAACAACGGTTCCCACAGGCCCGTCCGCGCATCGCATTGGTGCTGGGCTCGGGTTGGGGGGGCTTGGTGGACAAGGTACAAGACCCGGTTCGGATTTCTTACGCCGAATTGCCCGGTTTTCCCATGCCCAGTGTTCAAGGCCATGCCAGCGATTTGGTCTGGGGCCGCATTGGCCCGCATGAGGTGGTGGTGTTGACCGGGCGCAAACACACCTACGAAACGGGTGAGCCCGACGGCATGAAACTGCCACTGCGAACCGTGCGCGCCTGGGGTTGCGAATTGCTGGTTCAAACCAACGCCGCCGGCAGCTTGCAACCCAACATGCCCCCGGGAAGCCTGATGGCGCTGAGCGACCACATCAACTTTGCCCAACGGTCCCCATTGACGGGTGAACCCGGCTCTGAGCGCTTTGTGAGCATGGTCAACGCCTACGACGACGACTTGCGCCAGCAAGCCCTGCAAACCGCGCTGCGCACCGGAACCGATTTGCACCAAGGTGTTTATGTTTGGTTCATGGGCCCTCAGTTTGAAACGCCGGCCGAAATTCGCATGTTCGCCCAGGTGGGCGCCGACGCCGTGGGCATGAGCACCGTGCCCGAGACCATCATCGCGCGCCATGCGGGCATGAAGGTGTTGGCGTTCTCGCTCATCACCAACATGGCTGCGGGCCTGTCCAACGAAACCCTCAGCCACGCCCACACCTTGTCCCAAGCCCAAGCCGCCAGCGAGCGTGCCAGCGGTTTGCTCGAGCAAGTGCTGGTCGATTTGAGGTGGTAAACATGGTTCCTGATGATTTAAGCCAGACCGCACGCACCGCCTTGGCGTGCCTGGACTTGACCGATTTGGCCGACGACAGCAACGAGGCGTCGGTCAATGCCCTGTGCCAAAAGGCCATAGGCGCGGCTTACGGTTTGGGGCCGGTGGCGGCCGTGTGCGTTTGGCCACGTTGGGTGGCCTTGGCCCGCACCCAATTGCCGGCACAAATTGCCGTGGCGGCTGTGGTCAACTTCCCCAGTGGAAACGAACCCGTTGCTGCCGTGCTGCAGCAGGTAGATGAATTGAGCCGCTCCGGCGCGCAAGAGGTGGACTTGGTGTTCCCCTACCGCCGCTTGCTGGCAGGCACCCCCGCCGATTTGGCCCATTGCACCCAAGTGTTGCAGCAGGTTCGCAAGGCCAGCCAAGGCCTGTTGTTCAAAGTGATTCTCGAAAGTGGTGAATTGCCGGCCACTCTTTTGCCCCAAGCCTGTGACATAGCCCTGCGAGCCGGCGCCGATTTTCTGAAAACCAGCACTGGCAAAACACCCCATGGTGCCAGCTTGGAAGCTTGTCGCACCATGCTCCAGGCCATCCACCATCACCCAAATCGGGACCGTTTGGGCCTCAAGCCTTCGGGGGGTTTGCGCACCGTGGCCGATGTACAGCCATATATCGAACTGGTTGCCGAAATCTTGGGGCCACAGGCGGTGGTGCCCGCGCGTTTTCGCATTGGGGCCAGCGGGTTGTGGAACGACATCGCCCGCGTGCTGGGTGCTGATACCTCCGCCAGTGCTCCGGTGGCTCCCCCAAGTTATTGACCCACACCATGCTGGCACAAGAAATCATACGCACCAAGCGCGACGGCGGTTTTCTGGCAACCCCCGAAATCGAGGCCTTTGTTCAGGGCTTGGTCGATGGCTCCTGGAGCGAAGGTCAGGCCGCTGCCTTGGCCATGGCCATTTATTTTCAGGGCATGAACATGCCGGAGCGGGTGGCTTTGACACGCGCCATGACGCAGTCTGGCCAGGTAATGGAATGGGCCAGCGCCCAACTCAACGGTCCGGTGTTGGACAAGCACTCCACCGGCGGCGTTGGCGACAAAGTCAGCCTGATGCTGGCGCCCATGGTGGCAGCCTGTGGTGCTTATGTGCCCATGATTTCTGGTCGCGGCCTGGGGCACACGGGCGGCACCCTCGATAAATTTGACAGCATTCCCGGTTACACCACCGCGCCCAGCACCGGTACCCTGCGTCGGGTGGTTCAACAAGCCGGATGCGCCATCATCGGCCAAACCACCGACCTGGCCCCGGCCGACCGGCGCCTTTATGCCATTCGCGATGTCACCGCCACTGTCGAATCGGTGCCACTCATCACGGCCAGCATCCTGTCCAAAAAACTGGCGGCAGGTTTGCAAGGCTTGGTCATGGACGTTAAAACCGGCAACGGCGCTTTTGCCGCTGAGTTGTCCATGGCGCGTGAGCTCGCTGAGTCCCTGGTGCGGGTGGCCCAAGGTGCTGGGCT
>JBDKEX010000144.1:0-2847 GCA_039798985.1 Pseudomonadota bacterium
TGGAAATGCGGCCGCAAGCAATGGTACAACCAAAGCAAGCCTGGTTGGTCACCAAATGCTTCTTGCCATCGGTGGCACGCGGCGTGGCCATGGCTTCGGCCGAAATGTCCTTGGCGCCTTCAAACTGCACATCGCGGTGGTTGCGGGTGGGCAAGGCACCCACCTCGTTGATCACGTTCATTAGCACCTGGGTGCCGTAGGTGGGCAGGCCCACGCCGGTCACGCCGTTTTCGGCCAACACTTTCTTGGCCGCTTTGGTGGCCGCCATAAACGCCTTGGGGTCGCGCAAATTGCCCACACCCTTGGTGCCCCGCACCGCAATCGCCTTGAGGTTTTTGCTGCCCATGACGGTGCCCACACCTGAACGGCCGGCGGCACGGTGCAAATCGTTGACCACAGCCGCGTACAAGCAGCCGGTTTCACCGGCTTTGCCTATACTGCAAACACGCAACAAAGGGTCTTGCAAACTGGTCTTGAGCGCTTCTTCCGTCTTCCAAACGCTTTGGCCCCACAGGTGCGACGCATCGCGCAGCTCGGCCACGTCGTCATTGATGTAGAGGTACACCGGTTTTTCGGACTTGCCCTCAAAAATAATCATGTCCCAACCGGCCATTTTCAGCTCAGCACCCCAGTAGCCGCCCGAATTGGAGCAGGCAATGGCGCCGGTGAGTGGGCCTTTGGTGATCACGGTGTAGCGGCCCCCGGTAGAGGCCATGGTGCCCGTCAATGGGCCGGTGGCCCAAATGATTTTGTTGTCGGCAGACAGCGGGTCCACTTTGGCGTCCACCTCTTCCACCAAATACTTGCTGCCCAAGCCACGCGAGCCCAGGTAGGCCCGCGCCCAGTCCATTTTCAAAGGCTCCGGCGTCACCGTGCCATTGGTCAAATTCACGCGAAGGATTTTTCCAGCCCAAGACATATCAGTGCTCCTTCAGTTCAAGCGGCAGAGGGTTGATTACCGAGCTTGTCAGCCCATTGCTTCATCTTGTCGATGCCGGTCCAGTTGGCATCAATGAAGGTGATGGCACCTGTTGGGCACGCGTCGGCGCAGGCAGGGTCACCGCCACACAAATCGCATTTCTGCACTTTGCCGGTTTCCTGCACATAGTTAACCGTGCCAAACGGGCAGGCAATTGTGCAGACCTTGCACCCCACACAAGTGGATTCGCTCACCACCTTGGCCCCGGTGACCTTGTCCACGGTGATGGCCTCTACCGGGCAGGCATGCAAACACCAGGCCTCGTCGCACTGGGTGCAGGTGTAAGGCACTTTTTTGCCGGTGTGGTGGAAGTCAAACACCTTGATACGCGACTTGGACGTTGCGTAGGTGCCGTAATTCTCGAAAGAACAAGCCATTTCGCACTGCAAGCAGCCGGTGCATTTGTCTGCATTGATGTGCAAGACTTTTTGCATGTAGATCTCCTGGTGGATGAGGATGCGTCTTATGCAGCACCCGACTTATGAACAAACGTTCATGGGCATTGTTGTGAAACATGTCAACGCAACCGCTAGGGATAACCCTGGGCTGTTTCGGGTTATCACACAAATTCTCAAATTGAAACACTGGTGATAATGGTTGCAACTTGGTTCAAAACCGCTGGGCGTACCATGGCCCAGCAACACTGCTCCTGCCCTGGAACAGCTCTTTGCTTACCGCAGCGGCGCGCAAGCCAACCACAGAGACGAGTACATGACTGCCAGCCTTTCGCAATTGCTACCGCCCCCAGCTTTTGACCGGTTGGCCATGATCGATCGTGCCCGCCAACAGGTCATTCATGGCAACGGCGAAACGGGTGCTTTCATCCAACCCTGGTTGGAACGTTCATGGCGACGTTGCTTGGACATGGGGTTGGCACCCGGGCAGCGGGTGACTTTTGACCCGGTGTCTGCGGCAGCCACCCAACACGCGCTTGACGCAAACCGCCCATTGCTCCAAGCAGCTGCCCCGGTGATCCGGTCGTTGGCCCGGGCCATGGCCGACACGCGGTATTTCGCCATATTGACCGACGCGCAAGGCGTGGTGATCGACGTCAATGGCCCTATCGACCGCCAAGAACCAGGCGCCGCATCGATTGCCAGGGTGGGCGTCGATTTGTCAGAAAATGCGGTGGGCACCACGGCCATTGGTGCCACCTTGGCCGAAGGCGCGCCCGTGTGGCTGCACCGCGGCGAACATTTTTTCAACGACACCGGCATTTACAGCTGCGCGGGGGCTCCGCTGTTCGGCCCCCACGGCCAATGTGTGGGCATGCTCGACCTGACCGGCATCAACGTGCCCGAGCGCCCGGCCCTCCGGCATCTGGTAACACAATCGGCGCGCAGCATTGAAAACGCCCTCACGTTGTCGATGCCGCACGAGTTGCTGCTGCGCTTGAACTGGCCCGGCCATTTGCTGGGTGAAGAACACGATGGCTTGGTCTGCGTGGACGGCGATGGCTACATCACCGCAGCCAACCGTGCTGCCTGCGACATGCTCAACCTCACGCCGGGCAGCGCCTGGCCGCACTGCGACGATGTGTTTGCCGTGGCACATGGCACGCTGTTCGATGCGGCCCGGCACAGCCGAGGCCCGGCCGAACAGCCACTTTGGTGCGGCTTGCGCCTGCAAGTATTGGTTCAAGCCGGCGACCGCGTTGCAGGGCAGCGCGCCACACACCACGGGGGCCACCGGGTGCCGCTGCGGCAAGTGGAATCGGCGCTGATCCGCAAGGCCGTTGAAGACGCCCAGGGCAATGTGGCCGAAGCGGCGCGCGCCCTGGGCATCAGCCGCGCCACGGTGTACCGAAAACTGGAACGCAAGTAGGCACCAGAAGGCACGACAGCAGACGCTTCGAGATCAGTCAGGCT
>JBDKEX010000145.1:0-11545 GCA_039798985.1 Pseudomonadota bacterium
CAGCCGCTGGCTTTGCGCACTTTGCCGTGTTGGCGGGGGTGTTCGTTACCTCCTTTTATTCCTTCCGGCTGTATTTCCTGGTGTTCCACGGCAAAGAGCGGTACGACCAAAACCCCGATGCTCACCACGATGATCACCATGACGACCACGGCCACCACGGTGATGGCAAGCCTCACGAAACCCCTTGGGTGGTGACAGTGCCTCTGGTGTTGTTGGCAGTGCCGTCTGTGTTGATTGGGTACTTCACCATCGACGCCATGTTGTTTGGCGACTTCCTGAAAGACGCCATTTTCGTCAACAGCGACCTGCATCCCGCTGTGTCCAAGTTTGCCGAAGAATTCCATGGTTCCATGGCCATGGCCTTGCATGCTTTGAGCACGCTGCCGTTCTACCTCGCGCTGGGCGGAGCGGTTTCGGCCTACTACATGTACATGGTCAATCCAGCTTTGCCTGTGGCAATTGCTAAGGCTTTGCGCCCTCTGGTGGTGGTACTTGAGAACAAGTACTACATGGACTGGATCAACGAAAACATTTTGGCCAAAGCAGCACGTGGCCTGGGCATTGGTCTTTGGAAGGGCGGAGACCGCGGCATCATCGAAGGCGCAGTGGTCAACCTCAGCTGGAAATTGGTGGGTTTGATGGCTGGGCTTGTCCGTCGTGGTCAGACAGGGTTTCTGTACCACTACGCATTTGTGATGATTGCCGGTGTCTTGGCATTCATGACTTACTTTGTCTGGCTCGCCAAATAAGAGGAAAAGAAAATGGGTTTGTTGAGCCTTGCAATTTGGACGCCTGTTTTTTTTGGCGTAGTCTTGTTGGCCTTAGGGCGTGATGAGCATGCCGGCGTGGTGCGCTGGGTCGCCTTGTTGGGTGCGGTGTTGGGCTTGTTGGTCACAGTGCCGATCTACACCGGTTTTGACGCAGCCTCTGCGGCGTTGCAGTTCACTGAAAAATCCGTTTGGATTGAGCGCTTCAATATTCACTACCACTTGGGAGTGGACGGCATTGCGCTCTGGCTGGTGTTGCTCACAGCCTTTATCACGGTGGTGGTGGTGATTGCGGGCTGGGAGGCGATTTCAGAACGCGTGAACCAGTACATGGGCGCTTTCCTCATCCTGTCGGGCTTGATGATCGGTGTGTTCACAGCCGCTGACGCGATGTTGTTCTACATCTTCTTCGAAGCCACGTTGATCCCGATGTACCTGATCATCGGGATCTGGGGCGGCCCGAACAAGATCTACGCGGCATTCAAGTTTTTCTTGTACACGCTGCTTGGCTCCCTGCTGATGTTGGTTGCCTTGATTTATCTGTACAACGTGTCTGGCGGGAGCTTCGATTTGGCCACTTGGTACAAACTGCCTTTGTCAAAGTCGGCTCAGACGGCGTTGTTCTTTGCTTTCTTTGCGGCTTTTGCTGTCAAAGTGCCCATGTGGCCCGTGCATACGTGGTTGCCAGATGTGCACGTTGAAGCGCCTACAGGCGGTTCGGCTGTGCTGGCTGCGATCATGCTGAAGCTCGGGGCCTACGGTTTCTTGCGCTTTTCCCTGCCCATCGCCCCAGATGCCTCACACCAGTGGGCAGGGCTGATCATTGTTTTGTCGTTGATTGCGGTGGTCTACGTGGGCCTGGTGGCCATGGTCCAGCAAGACATGAAGAAGCTGGTGGCGTACTCATCGGTCGCGCACATGGGTTTTGTGTCCCTGGGGTTTTTCCTCTTCAATGACCTGTCGGTGTCTGGCGCCATTGTTCAGATGATTGCCCACGGGTTTGTATCGGCCGCCATGTTCTTGGGCATCGGTGTGTTGTACGACCGTGTTCACTCACGTGAAATCAGTTCTTATGGCGGTGTGGTCAACACCATGCCCAATTTCACGGCATTTGCCTTGTTGTTCACCATGGCCAACTGCGGTTTGCCCGGAACCGCGGGTTTTGTGGGTGAATGGATGGTGATTTTGGGCGCGGTGAAAGCCAATTTCTGGGTAGGTGTTCTGGCAGCTTCTGCGCTTATATTTGGTGCCGCCTACTCGCTTTGGATGTTCAAGCGTGTTTATCTGGGGCCCGTTGCCAATGACGATGTCAAGGGTTTGACCGACATTGGAAAGCGTGAATTCCTGGTGATGTCTTTGCTGGCGGTGATGGTGCTGTACATGGGTATCCACCCCAAGCCATTTACCGATGTGATGAATGCGTCGGTGACCCAATTGCTGCAGCATGTGGCGGTTTCCAAGCTGCCTTGAACCCAGCCCAAGATTTGAAAGAGCACAACAATGATTGACAGTATCAGCTGGGCCGTGGTGTACCCCGAGCTACTTTTGCTGGGTATGGCCTGTGTGATTGCCTTGTTTGACCTGGCTGTGAAAACACCCCTGCGCGGTGCTACCTTCCGCCTCACTTTGCTGACCTTGGGCATGGTGGCCGTGCTGGAGGGGGTTTTGGCCTCCTCTGGCCAAGTGGCTTTTGGGTTTGGTGGCATGGTGGTCAGCGACCCGATGGGGGCTTGGCTGAAGTGTTTTGCCGCGTTGGCCTTGATGGTCACTCTGGTCTATGGCCGCCCGTATGCTGGCGAGCGTGACATGCTGCGGGGTGGCGAAATGTTCACCCTGTCGCTGTTTGCCCTGCTCGGCATGTTTGTGATGATTTCGGGTCACAACTTTTTGGTGATTTACCTGGGGTTGGAGCTGTTGACCCTGTCCAGCTACGCGTTGGTGGCTTTGCGCCGTGACGATGCACAGGCCACTGAAGCCGCCATGAAGTATTTCGTGTTGGGTGCACTTGCCAGCGGCTTCTTGCTGTACGGTTTGTCGTTGGTGTACGGCGCCACCGGTTCTTTGGACGTTACCCAGGTATCCCAATCGATTGTGGCGGGTGCCCAACGCAGCCAAGTACTGGTTTTGGGCTTGGTGTTTGTGGTGTCGGGCTTGGCTTTCAAATTGGGCGTCGTGCCATTTCACATGTGGGTGCCAGACGTTTACCACGGCGCCCCCACTTCTGTCACTTTGATGATTGGCGGCGCGCCCAAGTTGGCTGCATTTGCCATCGTGATGCGCTTGCTGGTTGAGGGCATGTTGCCTTTGGTGTGGGACTGGCAGCAGATGTTGGCTGTGTTGGCGGTTGTTTCGCTGGTGGTGGGCAATTTGTCTGCCATTCGTCAAACCAATTTGAAACGCATGCTGGCGTTTTCCACCATCGCCCAAATGGGTTTCATGTTGCTCGCTTTCGTGGCGGGGGTTGTAGGGCAAGACGGTTCCAACCTGGGCAACGCCTATGGCGCGGCAATGTTTTATGTCGTCACCTATGTTTTGACCACCCTGGCCACATTCGGCGTGATTTTGTTGTTGAGCCGCAATGGGTTTGAATCGGAAGACGTCAATGACTTGGCAGGTTTGAACACACGCAGTCCGCTGTACGCGGGTGTGATGGCAGCGTGCATGTTCTCGCTGGCGGGCGTGCCACCTTTGGTCGGGTTTTACGCCAAACTCTCGGTCTTGCAGGCGTTGCTGCAGGCGGGGGGTGGGGTTTACATCGGCCTGTCGGTGTTTGCCGTGATGATGTCGTTGATCGGTGCCTTCTACTACCTGCGAATCGTCAAGGTGATGTACTTTGACGCAGCGGTACAGACTGCGCCTATCACTGCACCTGCTGAGGTGCGCGTGGTTCTGTCCGTCAACGGCGCCCTGGTGTTGGTGTTGGGCTTGATGCCCGGAGGTTTGATGGACCTTTGCGCGAACGCCATACGCGCCATGATGGGCTGATAAGGTCTTCTGGCGTTTATGACATCAACTGCAGCGGCTTGGATGGTGGTGTTGGCGGCCCTGGTGGCCGCCAATTTGCCTTTTGTGAATGAACGCTTGATGGCTGTTTGGCCGCGGTCCATACATTCCCCCAAACCTTGGTACACAAGACTGTTTGAATTGGTCTTGTTTTACCTGGTTGTGGGTGCCGTGGGCTTGACTCTTGAATACCGTGAAGGCCAACTGGCCCCACAAACTTGGGAGTTTTATGCGGTCACTGCCACCATGTTCTTGACCTTGGCTTTCCCGGGTTTTGTCTACCGCTATTTGCTGCGCCATCGTTGAAGTCAACCCATGGTTTTGTTGCCTGAACTGAGACCAGCACATTTGAATGAAACCACCGTGTCCACCCAAACGGTGTACCAAGGTGATTTCCTGCACGCCAAGCGCGATGTGGTGACCTTGCCCGATGGTTCGCAGGCGACGCGCGAGTACATTGTTCACCCGGGCGCTGTGATGGTGGTGCCCTTGCTTGATGATGGACGCATGGTGGTGGAACGGCAATTTCGCTATCCGCTTGGGCGCGCCATGATTGAGTTTCCGGCAGGCAAACTTGACCCTGGCGAGCTTTCACTGGCGTGTGCCCAGCGTGAACTGCGGGAGGAAACCGGTTACGTGGCCACGCAGTGGGCCAGGGCAGGGGAGTTGCACCCAGTGATTTCCTACGCCACCGAGGTCATACACATTTGGTTTGCGCGTGGCTTGTCGTTGCAAGAGCGCAGTTTGGACGCAGGTGAATTCTTGGATGTATTGGCGGTAGAGCCTGAAGCACTGTTGACCGCAGCGACGGAAGGGCAAGTGACCGACGCCAAAACCTTGACAGGTTTGCTGTGGTGGCAGAACGTGACGGCTGGCCGCTGGTCTTTGGATTGGCTGACCCTGTAAGCCCACAGAACCCAATCCATAACGGCCATGCAGAAGCGGCGTTTGCCACCCGATTTCGATCCGCGCAATGCGCCCTTGATCGGGACTGACAGCCACCTGCCCTCGGTCTCCAGGGACCGGATAGCGCCGGATGCTTTGTTGCAGCGCTTCAAGACCCCCCCCGCCTGGCTGCCAGAAGTAAAGACCGAACCACGGTTTACCGACAGGCCCATGCAAGCCGCAGCTGTGTTGATGGCTTTGGTAATGCACGAACGACCGACCTTGCTGCTCACGCAACGGGCTCTGCACCTGTCGAGTCACGGGGGGCAGGTGGCATTTCCGGGCGGCAAGCTGGACGCGGGGGACAAAGATGCGGTTGACGCTGCCCTGCGCGAAGCGTACGAGGAGGTGGGCTTGCGTGCAGAAGAGCTTCAAGTGCTTGGGGTATTGCCGCAATACGTGACGGGTTCCGCTTTTGTGGTGACGCCCGTGGTGGCCTGTATGCAACCTGGGTACACCTGGAGTGCCAACCCGCACGAAGTCGAGAAGGTGTTTGAAGTGCCTCTTGATTTTGTTTTGAACCCCTCCAACCACCGTCGTCATCTTTGGGAGTTCGAAGGTGAGAGGCGGGAATGGTTTTCAATGCCGTATTCCAACGGCGTGGAAGAGCACTATATTTGGGGTGCCACGGCTGGCATGCTGCGCAATTTCTACCGATTTCTGATGGCTTGAGTTGAACCGGCCATTGCGCGGGGCCGCTATGATGTGCAGATGAATTTTCTGGCCATATTCATCGCCTTGTTGCTGGAGCAAGCCCGTCCTTTGGCGCCGGGCAATGCCCCGCATCGCTTGGCGCATGCTTGGGCATCCTGGACCCAAAAGTCGCTGGATGCCGGCCATACGGTGCAAGCATGGTTGGTGTGGGGGTTGGCTGCGGCTTTGCCCACTGTGTGCTCGGCGTTGATTTACCACCTGCTTTGGCAGGTGAGTGTGCTGCTGGCGTTGGCCTGGATGGTTGGGGTGCTTTACCTGACACTGGGATTCAGGCAGTTCAGCCACCATTTTTCAGTGATACGAGAAGCCCTGGGTGCAGGTGACGACGTCAGCGCTCGTGCCGAATTGGCCCGCTGGAAGCAAGTGGATGCATCCCTGCTGCCAAGGACGGAGTTGTTGCGCCAGGTGATTGAGTACGCGGTGATCGCGGCGCACCGTCACGTGCTGGGCGTGCTGTTTTGCTTCGTGTTGCTGGCCGCCTTGGGCCTTGGGCCCGCGGGTGCGGTGCTCTATCGAATGAGCGAACTCTTGCATAGAAAATGGTGGGCGGAGCAACCTGTGGTCAATGCGCCCAGCTCTGAATTGCAGCTTGTGTCATCTACCGCTTGGCATTGGGTGGATTTTTTGCCGGTGCGTGTTACTGGCCTGGCGTTCGCGGTGGTGGGCAACTTTGAGGAAGCCGTGGCTGCATGGAGGCAAGACGCATCACGATTTGCCAACGCGAACGATGGTGTGGTGTTGGCAGCGACTTCAGGCGCGATCGACGTTCGCTTGCTTACCGGAGCCTATTCAAGCGCCCACACCGGGTTGGGTGAAGATTTGGAGTCAATGGCTCAAGAGCCTCAACAGGGGCATTTGGCCAGTGTGGTGGGTCTGGTTTGGCGTTCTGTGGTGTTGTGGCTGCTGTTATTGGCGTTGATGTTGTTGGCCCGCTTGGTGGGTTGATTTTTCGCTCAGGCTTCCAACAACGATTCGCATTCGCCGGCAGCTCCCGCAAAGTCCATGGAGTCTACAGCCCGCACCATCTTGTTCCAACGCTGGCTGTTCAGCAGAACTGCAGGCAAGTCTGTCAGTCGGTCCAGTGCTTCAAACACCGCCATGTCTTGAGCCCGCAACAAGAGGCACAAGTTTTTCAAATCGGCTTTGTTTTTGGGTGTCAAGACTGGCACAGAACCACCGTCTTGGTGGGCGCTTGGCGGAGCGTCTGAGGACAGGGCCGCGGTATGTGTTTGCGCCGCTTCGAGCGTCGAGGCAACGGTGGCCCGCAGTTCCGCCAAATCTGGCAAATTGGCCGTGCGGGCGATCTTTTCGGCTTCGGCGCACACATGGGCCAAAACCTCTGCCCCCAGCGCGGATGCAGTCCCCTTGACCGTGTGCAGCAACTTGGCCAATTCTTCTGTGGCATGTTGGGCGTGGGCGTTTGCACATTGGGTCATCAGGCCGGGCAGGTCTTCGCTGAAGCGTTGCAGCATTCGCCGAAGCAGGTTCTGGTTTCCCCCCAAACGTTGCAATGCAGCGGCCAAGTTGATCAGAGCCAGCGCTTGACCCCTTTGGGGTTCGGTTTCGTTTAGTACGGCAAGATCGGTTTGGATCTGTGCTTGTCGGGTTGCCTGCATTTCGTGCGGGCGCGCCCACTGAAGCAACTTGGCGACCAAGTTTTCGAGGTCAAAGGGTTTGCCAATATGGTCATTCATGCCGGCGTCTAGGCAGCTTTGGCGATCAGACACCAAAGCGTTCGCTGTCATGGCGATGACAGGCAGTTGGCTCAAGCCGAGTGTTTGGCGGATGGTTGCCGTGGCTGCCAAGCCGTCCATGACCGGCATTTGCATGTCCATCAGCACCGCGTCGTAGGGGCGCCTGTTTTTTTCCGCCGCAGCAACCGCTTCGACGCCGTGTTCCCCGTTGTCGGCCAAGTCGACGGTCGCGCCCTGGGCGGTCAACAATTCTTCGGCCACTTGCTGATTGATGGCATTGTCTTCCACCACCAGCACCCGCAAACCCGCAAGGCGTTGCGTGGTGTTCTGGGTTGCAACCGCAGGTGCGCCGTCTGGGTTGTTCTTCAGTTGTTGAAGCAGGTCTTCAAGCGGCCCTTGTGTAAGGGGTTTGAGCAGGTAGCCGTCCACCAGTGACTGGAGTTCGCGAGATTGTTGGAACGCGGCCTCCCGCCCGGCAGACGTGACGCACAACACGATTTGTTCACGCTTGGCAGCTGGCCCAGAGCGTTGGCTCTGCAGACGACGCAATTCTGCAACCAATTTCCAGGGAGGAGCGAGCTCAAAAACACCGCCTATGATGATCACGTCGAAGGGGTGGCCTCTCTCATGGTGTTGTGCCATCCATTCGCGGGCTTGCTCGCCGTTGTCTGTGCTGTACACGGCATGGTGCAAACCCGACAGCAAACGCTCGGTCAGGGCTCTGGCCCTCGGGTGAGATTCCAGCAGAAGCACCTTGGAGGGCGCAGCTTTGCCCTGGGTGCGGGTGCTGGGCGGCACGTAAAAAGGCAAGGAAAACGAGAAACTGGAGCCCTGGCCGAGCGCGCTGACGAGTTGAAGCTCGCCACCCATGAGTTCGACCAAGCGGCGGCATATTGCCAGCCCCAACCCGGTGCCGCCAAAACGGCGCGTTGTAGAAGCTTCGGCTTGCGTGAAGTCGCTGAATATCTTCAGTTGATTTTCGGGGGCAATGCCTATGCCTGTGTCGCTCAACTCAAAACCCAAGCGGATATGGCTGGCACGGTGCTCCAACAGGGCGATGCGTAATGTCACTTCCCCTGTGGGTGTGAACTTGATGGCGTTGCCGCCCAGGTTGATCAGTATTTGCTGGAGTCTGATCACGTCGCCAATCAGCCGTTCGGGCACGGCGGGGTCCACGTCCACCAGTATCTCAAGAGACTTGTTTTCGAGGTTGGCCGACAAAATAACCGCCAGGTCGGCCAGCATTGACCGCACCTCAAACGGCTGTGGATCCAGCGTCAACTTGCCTGCTTCTACTTTTGAAAAATCCAAAATGTCGTTGATCAGGCTCAACAATGACTTGGCCGCGCTCTCCGTTTTTTCCACATAATCCAGTTGCCTGGTTTGCAAAGGCGTGTGATGCAAGAGTTTGAGCATGCCCAAAATGGCATTCATGGGCGTGCGTATTTCGTGGCTCATGTTGGCCAGAAACTGGCTCTTGTACTGGCTGGCAGACTCAGCCTGCTGTTTGGCGGCCAGCAGCGCTTGTGCCTGTAAGCGCTGTTCTGTGATGTCGGAGAACGCAATGACCACACCGTACTGCTTGTGGGCCACCGGCAGCGCACTGACTGAAAGCCAAACGTCGCCGGTGGCTTTTGTAACCCGAACCACACTGTCGTAAATCGCCTGTTGCTCTTTCAGTGCCCGGACGCTGACAAATTCCTCTCGGGGCATGGGCGTGCCGTCTTCTCGGAAAACCAACCAACTCTGTTCGTCGTAGTCGTGGGCCAACAACTCCGCTTTGGTGATACCCAGCAGGCGTTCGGATGCGGGATTGCAGTCAATGATTTCGCCTTGGGGGTCTGTGATGGATATTCCTACCGGCAATATGTCGTAAACCGCTTGAAGCCGGATCCGCTCAGCATGCAGTTTTTGTTCTTCTTCTTCAATTTTTTGCAGCAACAGCAGCGTGACCCAGGTCACCAGGCTCAGCGCAAGCAACACACCGGTTGCCAGCCCGATGGCGCTTTGCATCCAGGCTGCCAATGCTTCGCCGCTTGAACTGTCAACGGCGACAAA
The DNA here is from genome assembly GCA_039798985.1 of Pseudomonadota bacterium. GTDB lineage: Bacteria > Pseudomonadota > Gammaproteobacteria > Burkholderiales > Burkholderiaceae_C > JBDKEX01. The sequence goes on from JBDKEX010000145.1 coordinate 9,182, forward strand.
GAAAGGGTACAAGCCCGAAGTTCTGAAGGCGACCAGCCCGTCGGTGTGGGCATAGCCAATTTCTTCTTGAAGAATTCGGTTCAGAAGCGATGGGGGGCCGAACGTGGCACTTTGTGGGTGCTCTGCAGAAAATGCAAGGGTCTTTCCATCCAGGCGTATCCACCGAAAGCTCTCACGAAATGATGCTGTGGTTTGCCGGCTGAAACGGTTGAGAAAATGGTCTGGGTTGACGGCCGCTACAAAAGACAATTTGTTCGGGAATGCACCCAAGTGGATGACCACAGGAACAAAGAAAGGCCTATCGGAAGGCAGGGCGTCGTTTCCACTCAAAGGGCTGCCGTCGGACAGATCTCGCCCGGTCCAAGCATTGCCCATGCGGAGGTGCCCCGAACCAAACTTGGGGTTTTCGGCGGGCAAAAAATCGTTCAATTTGACCTGTTTTCCGCGGTTGCCGATGTTGCTGCTGGCATAAACCACTTGGTCGTCATCCAGGATGGACAACGATCTCAGCATGGGCTGGTTACGCACCAAACTCCCGAGCAGTGCGTCCAGCGCATCTGGGGTCATGCTGGTGGCCGACAACTTGGTGCTCTCCGCCAGGGCGCGGAGGGTGTTTTCAAACAGTTTCAGGGTGAGGGTGATTTCCTCTTCCATGACCAAGGCCGAAGCCTGGGCCCTTTGAAGTTGGGTATCGAGAATCGCAGCCCGCTCGCGCCAAGACGAGTACGCCGCCCCCAAGCAAACCGCCAAGGCAAACAGCCCCATAAAAACGTAGGCCAGCCGGGACAGTGCCCGAGACTGTCTGGCGGGCTCGCTGCTGGTTTGCGGTTCCATCTTAAAGGCAGATCGACTCAATTTTGAACCACAATTTCACCCAGTTTGTATTGCTGGGCAAATGACAGGAGCCGTCCGTCGCGCTTGATATCGCTCACAAATTGCTCCATGCGCTTGAACCATTTTTCATCGCCGGGGGCCACTGCGTAGGCATACCGCGTCAGGTGAAACACTTCTGGTGGGGCAATGAGCCGCGCCCAATCGGTGGTTTCCAGCATGCGCCGGCTGTAGGGGTAGTCGGTCATGAACAAATCGGCTCGCCCGGCTTGCACTTCTTGCTCGCGTGCCATGGGCGAGTCCACTACCAGCAAAGTGGCATTGCGGAAACGCTCGCGCAGCAAGGATTCATGCAGCGTGTCTTTGATGACAGCCACCACATTGCCCGGTTTGTCAATGTCGCTCCAGGTCTTGATGCGGCGGTTTCCCAAGGTGGTGATGGCGTAAACATCGCTGGCGAGCGTGGGGCGGGTGAAGCGGAGCTTCTCTGCCCGGGCGGTTGTGATGCCGACCCCAAACATGGCCACGTTGCAGGCGCCAGACGGAACGTCGACCAAAAGCTTGGAGAACGAACTGTCAACAAACTCGACGGCAACGCCCAAGTCCTTGCCCAGCTCGAGCGCCAAGTCTGAGTCCAGCCCCGAAAGCTTTTGTGTTTTCGGGTTCCGAAGGCTGATGCCGTAGTAGTCGGGCCAAATGCAAACCTTGACTGTTTTGGTCGCCTGAATCCGGTCCAGCTGGCTGGGCTGCGCATGCACCCAGAACGGCAGCACCCAAGCCAAGGCAAAAGCTGTCAATAAACGCATGTGATCTTGCCCCCTAAGGAAGTACCGTCATGCTATGCGCAAATGGCAATAAACGGCAAGGCAATTGGATGACTTACATCAAATATCGCTCTGAAAATGTTCAAAACGATGGCATCAGTATCTGTTTTGTCCGTCAATCAGTTCTGCAAACAGCGCTCCATAAAGGCGGTATCGATTTTCGCTGATGGGGTGCTCTGCCGCTGCAGGCGCTACCGCGCTGCGAATGGCGCAACCGGGTTCGTGCAAGTGGGTGCAGTTGTAAAACTTGCACTTGCCCAGGTGGCGCGCGAAATCGGGCATGCAGTGCGCGAGTTGCATTGCTTCTAGGTGATGGAGCCCGAATTCCTGGAAGCCCGGTGAATCGATCAGGGCGCTGGAGCGGTTGGCTTCGAGCCAATACCATGTGGTGGTGGTGGTGGTGTGCCGGCCAGAATTGAGTGCTTTGGAAATTTCGCCGGTTTGGGCTTGGGCCTCGGGCACCAAGCGGTTGATCAGGGTGCTTTTCCCGGAGCCAGAGGGGCCCAGTACCAAAGTGGTGCGGCTTTGCAGATGCTGCCGCAAGTGGTTCAGTCCTTCATCGCTCAGTTGCCCTGTGAGGCTCAGGGGAAGAACCGTCTCGCCCATGTCCCGGTAGGGTTGTAGGCGGTCCCACGCCCGATGAAAGGGTTCCGCCAGGTCTTGCTTGTTCAATACCACCAGGGCGGGCACACGCTCCGCATGGCAAGCG
>JBDKEX010000146.1:0-6737 GCA_039798985.1 Pseudomonadota bacterium
ACCGCTTTTACAACCACAACGGAGACAAACCCATGCAAGCAAACGGATTCAATCGGCGCGACATGTTGCGCGCGGCGGCGGCCAGCGCCGCTGTGTACGGCACTTTGGGCCATGCCCAGTCTACCTGGCCCAGCAAACCGGTGACCTTGATCGTGCCATTCCCCGCCGGTGGTGGCACCGACGCGTTTGCGCGTCCGCTGGCGGCGCAGTTTGCCAAGCTGACCGGCAAGTCCTTGGTGATTGACAACCGCGGCGGTGCCGGTGGCACGCTGGGGGCGGGCATCGCGGCCAAAGCTGCGCCCGATGGCTACACCCTGTTCATGGGGGCGGTGCATCACACCATCGCGCCCAGCATGTACCCCAAGCTGGACTACGACATTGAAAAAGACCTGGTGCCCCTGATCCTGGTGGCCCGGGTGCCCCAGGTGCTGGTGGTCAACACCAAGCAGCACGGGCAGCTGGACTTCAAGGCGTTTCTCGATCAGGTCAAGTCCCGGCCCGGCAAGCTCAACTACGGCTCGGCCGGCGGTGGCACCTCACACCACTTGGCGGGTGAACTGTTCAAGCAGCAGAGCAAAACCTTCATCACCCACATACCTTACCGCGGCGCCGGCCCGGCGCTCAACGACCTGATCGCGGGCAATGTGGACATGATGTTCGACGGTCTGGGCTCCTCGGCCGGCCACATCAAGGGTGGGCGCATCAAGGCCTTGATGGTGTCGGGCGCCAAACGAAGCCCGGCTTTCCCCGATGTGCCCTGCGCCGCCGAGTTGGGTATGCCCGATTACGACGTGACCACCTGGTATGGCGTCTGGGCACCCAAGGGCACACCGGCCGACGCGCAGGCGCGCGCCATTGAAGAGATTCGCAAAGCCGCCCAGGGCGACGATGCCAAGGCCGTCTGGACCTCGCAGGGGGCCGAATTCCCCAACCTGACCGGCGCACAGTTCGATGGCTTCATCAAGTCCGAGTTGCGCAAATGGGCGCAGGTGGTCAAGGCCTCGGGTGCCAAGCTCGACTGACCTCATCCAAGGCAACAAGCGCATGTTTGGGCTTGGTGCGGTTGGCCAGCGGGCTGGGCGCACCCACCCGCCTGACCCGCGTCAACGACCACGCCGGCAGTGCTAAACACCGGGGGAGGGCGTTGCCGCCTTCCCGGCCAAACGCCCACCGAGTTTTTGAACGATTTTCCCAACCACCCATGAGCCACCAGAACCTGTTTATCGCTCTGCGCGACGCCTTTCCTGCCGACCTCGACCGCACCGCCGTGGAGACCGACGACGACCTGACCTACTCTTGGCGCGATCTGGACAAAGCCACTGCCAGGGTGGCCAACTTGCTCGATTCGTTGGCACTGCCACCGGCCTCGCGCATCGCGGTGCAGGTGGAAAAGTCGGTCGAGGCCATGGTGCTGTACCTGGCCACGTTGCGCGCAGGCCATGTGTTCCTGCCGCTGAACACCGCCTACCAAAGCGGCGAAATCGAATACTTTATTGGCAACGCCGAACCGGCGGTGGTGGTGTGCTCGCCCAAAAACCACGGTTGGGTCAGCAAAATTGCGTTCACCGCCGGTACGCAATACGTGTTCACCTTGGGCGATGACCGCACCGGCAGCCTGCTGGAACGCGCCGCCCACCACAGCGACCACCACACGCCTGCGTTGCGCAGAGATGACGACCTCGCAGCCATCCTTTACACCAGCGGCACCACCGGCCGCAGCAAAGGCGCCATGCTCACGCACGGCAACTTGCGCAGCAACGCCCAGGTGCTGCGCGACTACTGGCAGTGGCAGCCCAATGATGTGCTGATCCACGCTTTGCCGATCTTCCATGTGCACGGCCTGTTCGTGGCCATCCACGGCGCGCTCATCAATGGCAGCAAGATCATCTGGTTGTCCAAGTTCGACCCGAAGCTGGCTGTTGCCAAGTTCAGTGAAGCCACCGTTTTTATGGGGGTGCCCACGCTTTATGTGCGCATGCTGGCCGAGCCCACGCTCACAAAGGCGCAGGCGGCACACATGCGCCTGTTCATTGCTGGCTCGGCGCCGCTGTTGATCGAAACCTTCACCGAGTGGCAGAGCCGAACCGGTCACACCATCCTGGAGCGCTATGGCATGAGCGAAACCGTCATGCTCACCTCCAACCCTTGCGGCGAAGACCCACGCCACCCGGGGCAGACCGAACGGTGCGGCGGCACGGTGGGTTTCCCGCTGCCGGGCGTGGAACTGCGCGTGGTGGGCGACGGTGAGCAAGCCGTGCCCCAGGGTGAGATCGGTGGCATCCAGGTGCGCGGCCCAAACGTGTTCAAAGGCTATTGGCGCATGCCGGAGAAAACCGCAGAAGAATTCACTGCCGACGGTTTTTTCAAGACAGGCGATGTGGGGCGCGTGGACGAGCGCGGTTACGTCTGCATTGTGGGGCGCAGCAAAGACCTGATCATCTCGGGTGGCTACAACGTCTACCCGGCCGAGATCGAGGGCTGTATCAACGAAATGCCGGGCGTGGCAGAGAGCGCGCTGGTGGGGGTGCCTCACCCCGATTTTGGCGAGGTGGGTGTGGCGGTAGTGACAGCCAAGCCAGGCGCCCAGTTGGAACCAGATCAAATCATCGCGGCACTGAAGTCGCGCCTGGCCAACTTCAAAATACCCAAGCGCTGCTTTTTGGTGAACGAGCTGCCGCGCAACACCATGGGCAAGGTGCAAAAAAACCTGTTGCGCGACCAATACAAAAACGAATTTGCATGATCGGCAAGTCGTTACCTCAACACCAGCACTGGAATGTGCGAGTGGGTCAGCACCTGTTGTGTTTCGCTGCCCAGCAACAAACGCTTGAGGCCTTTGCGGCCGTGTGACGCCATCACAATCAGGTCCACTTTGTTGCGCTTGGCGGCAGCAATCAAGGCCTCCGCGATCAGGTCGGACTTGACCGTGGTGGCCTTGACCTTGACGTCTTTTTTCTGGCCAGCAGCCTTGATCGCATTGACCACCGCCATGGCCTCGTCTTGCCATTGCTTTTCAATTTTTTTAATTTCGTCGGCAGACAGGGCCACACTGCCTTCAAAGTAGGTCTGTGGGTAGCGGGGCACCACCTTCACTGCAATCACCTCTGCGCCGGTTGCGTCGGCAAGCCCGATGGCGTGCTCCACCGCCATATTGGACAATTTTGTGCCGTCTGTGGCGACCAGAATTTTCTTGTACATGACCTTCTCCTTTGAATGATTTGTTGGAACTCCGGGGACAAGCGTAGCAGCCTGCACTTCCCACCCATTGATGTAAGTCAACTCGGGGGCACATCGCATCAGGTAATCTACGTACATGAATGAAGCCATGGCCTCGGAACTTACGCGCGGGCAGCTTGCCCCTGCTCCGCAGGGGTTTGTGGCCGCGGGCGGCACGGCACAGTCCGGCCCCTTGCAGGTGGACGATGATTTCGACGTTTTAGACGACCCTTTGGAGCAGCAAGCTTTCACGTCTATAGCGCAAATTGACGACAGGCGGGTGTGCGATTCGGTCTTGATGGTGCAGGGCATGCACTGCGCAGCTTGCGCTGACACGGTGGAGTCCGCACTGAACGGTTTGCCTGGTGTGCAGGCCGCACAGGTACACGCCGCCACACGCCGCTTGAATTTGCGTTGGGACCCTGCTCAAACGCGGATGTCTGATTTGGCCCGCGCAGTGGGCGCCACCGGTTACCGCCTTTTGCCCATGCAACAGGCGTTGAGCTTGAACAGCCGTTTGGCCGAAACCCGAAAGGCGCTCTGGCGTTTGTTTGTATCGGGTTTTTGCATGATGCAGGTGATGATGTACGCCTGGCCTGCTTACGTGGCAGCGCCCGGCGAAATCACCCCCGATATTGAGCAGCTTTTGCGCTGGGCCAGCTGGATGCTCAGTTTGCCTGTCGTATTTTTTGCCAGCGGCCCTTTTTTCGAAAGTGCTTGGCGCGACTTGAAACGCAGCCGCGTGGGCATGGACACCCCGGTGTCCATCGGCATCTTGATCACGTTTGGGGTCAGCACCGCCGCAACCTTTGACCCCACCGGGCCCTGGGGTGCCGATGTGTGGTTTGACTCGCTCACCATGTTCGTGTTTTTTTTGTTGGGTGGCCGCTACTTGGAATTCAAGGCCCGGGACCGCACTGCGGGCGCTTTGGATGCCCTCATGAACCGTTTGCCCGAGCGTTGCGAGCGCCAAACACCGCAAGGCGGTTTTGAGGCTGTGTCGTTCAAACGTTTGGTGCCAGGCGACGTGGTGCGCGTGCAAGCCGGCCAGGCGTTCCCGGGCGATGGGGTGCTGCTGAGCGACAGCGCCTCGGTGGACGAGGCTTTGCTGACCGGCGAATCGCGCCCCGTGACCCACCTCAAACAAGCCCACTTGGTGGCGGGCAGCTACAACTTGGGCGGCCCGGCACTGCTGCGCATAGAAAAATTGGGCGCCGACACCCGTTTCGCCCAGATCGTGAAACTGATGGAGCAAGCCTCCACCGAAAAACCACGCTTGGCGGTCCTCGCAGACCGGGTGGCCGGCCCCTTTTTGGTGCTGGTGTTGATTGCATCTGCCCTGGCTTGGGCGTATTGGGGTTTGCAAGACCCGCACAAAGCCTTGGCTGTGGCTGTGGCAGTTCTGATCGTGACCTGCCCCTGCGCGCTGTCCTTGGCCACGCCTGCGGCAATGCTCAGCGCAGCTGGCGCTTTGGCGCGCCGTGGGGTGTTGGTGCGGCGTTTGCAAGCGTTCGAGGCGCTGGCCGAAGTCGACGCCGTGGTCTTTGACAAGACCGGAACGCTCACCCAAGATCGCCTGACCTTGCACCGCACGCAGCTGCGCCCCGGTGCGGATGAGCCCGTCGTGCTGTCGCGGGTGGCCGGTTTGGCGGCACAGTCGCTGCACCCGGTGTCCAAAGCCATTGCAAAAGCCTTAGGCCCGGCCACTGTTGGGGTATCTGCGTCGCAAAGCGTCAGTGAATCACCGGGCCAGGGTTTGCAGTGTTTTTGGCCCGATGGCAGCGTTTGGCGCTTCGGCAGCGCTCAATGGTGTGGTTTGCAGCTGCAAACGCTGGCTCCGGAGCAGCAATTGCGAGAGGCCCCCGGCGCCTATTTAAGCGACGGCGCGGGTTGGCTGGGCACTTTTTGGCTGGATGAAGGCATTCGTGCAGATGCAGCTGAATCACTGTCCCGCTTGAAGGCCTTGGGTTTGGACGTCAGGCTTTTAACGGGTGACCACGCCCTTGCTGCCCAACGCGTGGCGCAGGCGCTGGGTATAAACCAGTGGGAAGCCCAAGCCACCCCCGAGCGAAAATTGCAGGTGATGACCGATTTGCAGCAGACCGGACAGCGCTTGGCCATGGTGGGCGACGGGTTGAACGACGGCCCCGTCTTGGCCAAAGCCCATGTTTCGTTTGCTTTGGGCCATGGTGCACCACTGGCCCAGGCGCAATCCGACTTTGTGGTGCAAAGCGGGCAACTGTCCGACGTGGTGTTTGCAATCAGCCTCGCCCGGCAAACCCTGCGCGTGGTCAAGCAAAACCTGCTGTGGGCGGCCGTGTACAACACCGTGGCAATCCCTCTGGCGCTGGTCGGGTGGATGCCTCCTTGGCTAGCGGGTTTGGGCATGGCGGCCAGTTCTTTGTTGGTGATTTTCAATGCCATGCGTTTGGCAGGTTTCAAGCCACCTGCCGGCTCTTTGGCAGCTTGATGGTTTTGGTATCCCTATGGACATTCTTTACCTTTTGATTCCTTTGTCTTTGGTTTTGGTGCTCGGCATCATGGGCCTGTTCTGGTGGGCTTTGCAGTCAGGGCAATTCGACAACATTGAGCGAGAAGGCGAGCGAATTCTTCGCGGCGATTGACATAAGTCAAGTCCCGTTCTACGGGTTTCCCCCACACTCCAACGTGGTGACATTTACGAGGAGTGTTTGTATGTCCGTGACAGCCGCAGACCCGTCCAGGGTCTACAACGACAAAGTCGTCCGGCAGTTTTCCATCATGGCCGTGGTGTGGGGCGTGGTGGGGATGCTGGTGGGTGTGATCATTGCAGCGCAATTGACCTGGCCCGAGCTCAACTTCGGTATTTCTTGGTTCAGTTATGGGCGCCTGCGTCCATTGCACACCAACGCGGTGATTTTTGCGTTCGGTGGTTGCGGTTTGTTTGCCGCCAGTTATTACGTGGTGCAGCGCACCTGCCAAACCCGGTTGATCTCAGACAAGCTGGCCGCTTTCACCTTTTGGGGGTGGCAGCTGGTGATTTTGCTGGCCGCGGTGTCTTTGCCTTTGGGCTACACCTCTGGCAAAGAATACGCCGAGCTGGAGTGGCCCATCGACATCCTCATCACGTTGGTGTGGGTGGCCTACGCGGTGGTCTTTTTTGGCACGGTTGGCATTCGCAAAGTGCGTCACATTTATGTGGCCAATTGGTTTTTTGGTGCGTTCATCATCGCCGTGGCCATGCTGCATTTGGTCAACAGTGCAGCCGTGCCGGTGGATTTTTTCAAGTCTTACTCAGCTTACGCGGGTGTGCAAGACGCCATGGTGCAGTGGTGGTACGGCCACAACGCAGTCGGCTTTTTCCTGACCGCAGGCTTCCTGGGCATGATGTACTACTTCATCCCCAAGCAGGCCGAGCGTCCGGTGTACTCCTACCGCTTGTCCATCGTTCACTTTTGGGCGCTGGTGTTTACCTACATGTGGGCGGGCCCACACCACCTGCACTACACCGCCTTGCCTGACTGGACCCAGTCTGTCGGCAT
>JBDKEX010000147.1:0-7964 GCA_039798985.1 Pseudomonadota bacterium
CGGCTGCTGGCCAACCTGGAGCAGCAGCACACCGACGACCGCGACGACGACACCCCGATCGAGCAGAGCGACAACTCGCTGGTGCGCCTGATCAACACCATGATCGTGGACGCCTACGTGAAGGGCGCCTCTGACATCCACGTTGAAACCCACCCCAACAAGCGAAAAGTTCGCATCAGATTGCGAAAAGACGGCCGGCTGTTGCCCTACATGGAATTGCCCCACACCTACCGTTCGGCGCTGGTGGCACGCATCAAGATCATGTGTGATCTCGATATTTCCGAACGTCGCAAACCCCAAGACGGCAAAATTGACTTCTCCAAATACTCGCCTCAGCACCGCCTGGAGCTTCGCGTAGCGACCATCCCCACACAGGGCAACGCCGAGGACGTTGTCATGCGTTTGCTGGCATCAGCCAAACCGATTCCCTTGACCGCCTTGGGCCTGACCCCCGAAAACCTAAAAGGGCTGGAAGATGCCGTTTCGCGGCCTTACGGCATGGTTTTGTGTGTGGGCCCGACCGGCTCGGGCAAAACCACCACGCTGCATTCGGTGTTGCAACAGCTCAACACCCCAGATCGCAAAATTTGGACCGCCGAAGACCCGATCGAAATCAGCAACCCCGATTTGCGTCAAGTGCAGGTCAACCCCAAAATTGACTGGACATTTGCCAAAGCACTGCGGGCCTTTTTGCGTGCGGACCCCGACATCATCATGGTCGGCGAAATCCGAGACCAAGAAACCGCCCAAATGGCGATTGAGGCTTCCCTCACCGGGCACATGGTGCTGTCCACCTTGCACACCAACAGCGCGCCGGAAACCATCACTCGCTTGCTGGACATGGGCATGGACCCGTTCAACTTTGCCGACTCACTGCTGGCGGTGTTGGCGCAGCGCTTGGTGCGCAAATTGTGCAACGAATGCAAGGCCTCCGAGCCAGCCGACGACGCGTTTGTGGACGAGGTGGTGGCCGACTACTTGCATGCCTTTCCTCCCAGCCTGCGTGGCGATGCGGCCCAGCTCAAAGCCGAATGGTTGGAACAGTACGGCAAAGGCGGGCAGTTCACGCGTTACCACGCCAAAGGCTGCACGGCCTGCGAAAACACCGGCTACAAGGGGCGGCTCGGGTTGCACGAGCTCATGACCACCGACAACAAGCTCAGGCGCATGATTCAAACCAGTGCGCGGGCCGCCGAACTGCAAGAAGCGGCCATGTCAGACGGGCATTTCAGAACCCTGCGGCAAGATGGCCTGCTCAAAGTGTTGGCAGGGCTGACCAGCCTTGACGAGGTTCGGGCCTCCTGCAATTGACCCAGCAGGCGAGTCAGTAGCGGGGGGTGTAGTTCAGCACCACGAATGGTGGGCGGCGCCCCACCAGAGCCTCGAGCATGATCAGTTCGGCGTCTGTGTGGTTGACCACCGGCGCCGGCTTCAGCAGTTCTTCACCTGCTTGACCCCCAATGAAAAAAGGGCTGTCGTGGTAGCGGGTTTGCACCTCGCGCCTTTGGGTGGGGTTGGCCAGGGGCACAATGACCGCCTCGCCATAGCACAGGCAAAAATACACGTGGTCTGGCACCGACTCAATGTAACAAGCCGTTCCACGTATGCCCACGGTTGCGGTGGCCGTTTGAATTTGCTTGGGCCCTGGCCCAAACACCGACAACAAACGCCCTTGCAACACCCGCAATGCGGCTTTGGCGCCCTCTTGCACATGAGCCACCGCGCCATTGCCTCTGAGCAAATAGGCATCTTGCCCGATAACGTACACCACCTCCCCATCGGCACCGGTGGTCACCTCGTCATTGGGCAGCACCACGCGCCCCATGTGGGCAGGGGCACCGTTGATTCGCACATCGCCCTGAAGGCGCCGTATACCGGGCGGAAAAGCTTGCGCACCGGCCGCCCACGCGTGGGTGGCCCATGCTGTAAACCCCCCTTTGGCAAGCCAATAAAGCAACTCGCGTCGGCCCGGGCCCATCGAAGCGACTCCTCTGCCCTACGCCAGGTTGGGACCCAGCAGCCGCTCCAGATCAACCTCATTCATTGCCCGTCGGTTGGCCAAATCGGTCAGCTGGTCGTGGCCGATTTTGCCCACATTGAAGTACGCGCTCTCGGGGTGGCCGATGTAGAACCCACTCACGCTGGCTGCCGGGGTCATGGCCAGGCTTTCGGTCAGCCCCATGCCGATTTCGTCACATTGCAACAGCTCGAACATGTCGCGCTTGACGGAGTGGTCCGGGCAAGCGGGGTAACCGGGCGCTGGACGAATGCCTTGGTATTTTTCGGCAATCAGGGCTTCGTTGCTCAAAGCTTCATGTGGTGCGTAACCCCACAAATCGGTGCGCACACGGTGGTGCAAACATTCGGCAAAGGCTTCGGCCAACCGGTCGGCCAATGCTTTGAGCATGATGGCGTTGTAGTCATCATGCGCTGCCTCAAAAGCCGCTGCACGTTTGTCCGCCCCAATACCCGCGGTGACGGCAAACACCCCCACATAGTCGGCCACGCCGCTGTCCATGGGCGCTACAAAGTCGGCCAAGCAACGGCTGGGGCGCAACACCGGCTGTCCATCGGGACCGTCTATGGCTTGTTTTTCGGTTTGCTGGCGCAAGCCGTACCAAGTCAAGGCCACTTGGCTGCGGGTGTCGTCTGCAAACAGGGCGATATCGTCGTCGTTCACCGTGTTGGCCGGGTACAGGCCCAGCACCGCGTTGGCGGTCAGCCAGCGCCCTTCCACTATTTTCTGCAACAACTTTTGAGCGTCGGCAAACACACGCCGGGCCTGCTCGCCCACCACTTCGTCTTGCAAAATGGCCGGGTAGGGCCCTGCCAGGTCCCAGGTCTGAAAGAAGGGTCCCCAGTCGATGTATTGGGCCAGCTCTGACAAGTCAAAGTTTTTGAAAACCCGGCGCCCCAAAAACTTGGGCACCACCGGGTTGTAGTCGGTCCAATCCACCGGGGTTTTGTTTGCGCGGGCTTTGGCCAAGGGCCACAGAGGGGTCTGTTTTTTGTTGGCGTGCTGGGTGCGAACTTTGTCGTAATCGGCGTTCAGTTCGGCCAGGTAAGTGGGTTTGCCATCCCCCAGCAGGTTTTGCGCCACCCCCACGCTGCGCGAGGCGTCGGGCACATAAACCACCGGCCCGCTGTAGTGGGGCGCGATTTTGACGGCCGTGTGAACGCGGCTGCAGGTGGCTCCGCCAATCAGCAAGGGAATGCCGCGCTCGCGAAAGTACGGGTCTTTTTCCATCTCAGACGCCACGTACTGCATCTCTTCCAAGCTGGGCGTGATCAAGCCGCTCAAGCCCACGATGTCGGCGTTCACCTCTTTGGCCTTGGCCAGGATTTCGTGGCAGGGCACCATCACACCCATGTTCACCACGTCAAAGTTGTTGCACTGCAACACCACGGTAACAATGTTTTTTCCAATGTCATGCACATCGCCCTTGACCGTGGCAATCACGATCTTGCCCTTGCTCTTCACATCGCCGCCGGCGGCCTCGAGCTGGCGTTTTTCTTCCTCGATGTAGGGCACCAGGTGGGCCACGGCCTGCTTCATCACGCGGGCGCTTTTCACCACCTGCGGCAAAAACATCTTGCCCTGGCCAAACAGGTCGCCGACCACGTTCATGCCGTCCATCAGCGGGCCTTCAATCACGTGCAACGGGCGGCCGCCGTCGGCACGCAGGGCCTGCCACATTTCTTCGGTGTCTTCGGTGATGAACTCGTTCTGCCCATGCACCAGCGCGTGTTTCAGGCGATCGCGCACCGGCAGCGCGCGCCAGGCGTACTTGGCGGAGTCGTCCTTGGCCGCGCCTTTCACGGTTTCGGCTATCTCGAGCAAGCGCTCGGTGGGGCTCAAGTGGGGCTCGCCCTCTTGGTATCGGGGCACGCGGTTCAGCACCACGTCCTCCACGCGCTCGCGCAGGACCGGGTCGAGCTCGTCGTACACGCCCACCATGCCGGCATTCACAATGCCCATGTCCATGCCAGCAGAAATAGCGTGGTACAGGAAGACCGTGTGTATGGCCTCGCGCACCGGCTCGTTGCCACGGAAGCTGAACGACACATTGGACACGCCACCACTGACCTTGGCACCGGGCAAGTTCTGCTTGATCCAGCGGGTGGCGTTGATGAAATCCACCGCGTAGTTGTTGTGCTCGTCAATGCCCGTGGCAATGGCAAAAATGTTAGGGTCGAAGATGATGTCTTCGGGCGGGAAACCCACCTCATCCACCAAAATGCGGTAGGCCCGCTCGCAAATCTCGGTCTTGCGCTCAAAGGTATCGGCCTGGCCTTTTTCGTCAAAGGCCATCACCACCGTGGCTGCGCCGTAACGCTTGATCAGCTTGGCCTGGCGCTTGAACTCCTCCACGCCCTCCTTCATGCTGATGGAATTGACCACGCCTTTGCCCTGGATGCACTTGAGCCCCGCCTCAATCACACTCCACTTGGACGAGTCGATCATCACCGGCACGCGGGCGATGTCGGGCTCGCTGGCCATGAGGTTCAGAAAGCGCACCATGGCGGCCTGGCTGTCCAGCATGGCCTCGTCCATGTTCACGTCCACAATCTGCGCGCCGTTCTCGACCTGCTGGCGGGCCACGGCCAGGGCCTCTTCGTACTGGCCGTTCAAAATCATGCGCGCAAACGCCTTGGAGCCCGTGACGTTGGTGCGCTCACCAATGTTGACGAACAAACTGCTGTCGTCAATGGCCAGCAACTCCAGGCCAGAGAGGAGCATAGGGGGCATGCTAGTGGGTGAGGCGCTCATCTGCGGTCGCGATCAACAAATTACACATTGAACAAAAAGTTCATCACATCGCCGTCTTTGACGACGTATTCCTTGCCCTCGGCGCGCATCTTGCCTGCGTCTTTGGCGCCTTGCTCGCCTTTGAAGGCAATGAAATCGTCGAAAGCAATGGTTTGGGCGCGAATAAAGCCCCGTTCAAAATCGCCGTGGATAACGCCAGCGGCCTGTGGCGCGGTGTCGCCAATGTGAATAGTCCAGGCGCGCACCTCTTTCACGCCTGCGGTAAAGTAGGTTTGCAAACCCAACAGCTTGAAGCCAGCCCGGATCAAGCGGTTCAGCCCTGGTTCGTCCTGGCCCATTTCCTGCAAAAACACCAGGCGATCTTCGTCGCTCATTTCACTCAGTTCCGCCTCAATCTTGGCGCAACTGGCCACCACGGGCGCCCCTTGCTGTTCGGCGTATTCTTTCAGTCGGTCCAAAAAGGGGTTGTTCTCAAACCCGTCTTCGCTCACGTTGCCCACAAACATGGCAGGCTTGGCCGTGATCAGGCACAGGGGCTTCATGAGCACTTTTTCCTGGTCGCTCAGGGCCAAAGTGCGCACCGGCTTGCCTTCGTTCAGCACCGCCTGCACTTTGGTCAGCAAGGCCACCAGGGCCGCGGCTTCTTTGTCGTTGCCACTGCGGGCGGCCTTGTTGTAGCGGTGCAGGCTTTTCTCCACTGTGCCCATGTCGGCCAGGCACAGTTCGGTCTGTATCACCTCAATGTCAGCAATCGGGTCCACCTTGTTGGCCACGTGGATCACGTTGTCGTCCTCAAAGCAACGCACCACGTTGACGATCGCGTCGGTCTCGCGAATATGGGCCAAAAACTGGTTGCCCAAGCCTTCGCCCTGGCTGGCACCGGCCACCAGTCCAGCAATGTCCACAAATTCCACAATGGCCGGCACAATGCGCTCAGGGCTGATGATGTCGGCCAGCTGCTGCAAGCGCGGATCGGGCACTTCCACCACGCCCACATTGGGCTCGATGGTGCAGAACGGGTAGTTCTCAGCCGCAATGCCCGCCTTGGTCAGGGCGTTGAACAGGGTGGATTTGCCGACGTTGGGCAGGCCGACGATGCCGCACTTCAAACTCATGGGAATTCCTTGAAACTCAAGACGCTGCGGCCGCAGAACGCGGACAACACAGGGTTGGCGCCGATTTGTGGCCAACCGAATCTGCGAATTTTACTTGGGCCGCACAACTTACCCCAGCGCTTGGCCCTCGCACGCTCCATCTCCCAAGGCAGCACTGCAACCCAAAAGTTTTTGGCCTTGCTTCTAAAATCAGCTCCATGAACAAAAAGTTTGACGTGGCCATACGCGGCGGCGGCTTGGTGGGGCACACCCTGGCGCTGCTGCTGGCCCGTGAACGTTTGCGTGTGGCTTTGGTCACCCCACCCCACCCGGCTGCAACAGCACCTGACATTCGAGCCTATGCATTGAATGCAGCCTCCCAGGCGTTGCTGGAAGATCTCAGGGTCTGGCCTGGCTCAAACGACCCGAACACGACCGCCGCCGTCACGCCGGTTCAGCACATTTGGGTCAGCGAGCAAGCCGCTGTCCGCTTTGATGCCGATTCGCTGTCTGCACCTGCGCTGTCCTGGATTGTGGACGTGCCCGTGTTGGAGCAGCGGCTGCAGCAGGCGGTGGCCTTCCAAAGCGGCATTGAGGTGCTGCACGAAGCGCCTGCCGCGAACTTGACCGTGGTGTGCGAAGGCAAACGCAGCGCCACCCGCGAACATTTGGGCATTGAATTCGACACCAAGGTGTACCCACAAACCGCGGTAGCCGCCCGTTTGCGCTGCGAAAAGCCCCATGGTGGCGTGGCACGGCAGTGGTTCATTCAAGGCGCTGTGCTCGCCCTGCTTCCCATGGAAGGCCCGTCGGGCCATTTGGTGGCGCTGGTGTGGTCGGTGCCTCACCCACGCGCCCAAGAACTGCTCGGCGCTGCGCCCACCGATTTCGCCCAATGGGTGCAGGCCGCCTGCCATCAGGCGTTGGGCGTCATGGCCCTTGAAGGGCTGCCCGCCGGCTGGCCGCTCGAGCTCTCGCGGGCCAAACGTTGGGTTGGCGCTGGCGTGGCCTTGGCCGGTGACGCAGCCCATGCCATACACCCTTTGGCGGGGCAGGGCCTCAACGTGGGCTTGGCCGACGTGGCGGAACTGGCCCGGGTGCTGCGCGAGAAGGAATACTGGCGAGACTTGGGCGACCCCAAACTCCTGCGCCGCTATGAACGGGCGCGGCAAGCCGACTTTGCCGCCATGGCTTGGGTCACCGACGGGCTTTTGAGCCTGTTTGGGCACACCGACATTCGAATTCAGGCGCTGCGACATTGGGGTTTGCGCAACTTTGATCGCCTTGCCCCACTCAAACACTGGGCCGCACGCCAAGCCATGGGCGGCTCCACCAGCGTTGCTGGCCGCTAACACTGCCTTTCAACCCCTACCACGTATGTTCAACACCTTTAAAACCGCTGTTCTCTTGGCCGCTTGCGCGGTGCTGGCCCCCACCTTCGCGCTGGCTCAGGAATCCACCATCCGAAAAAACCTCGCCGAGCGCCTGCCCAACCTGCCCAAAATAGACGAAGTCAGCAAAACACCCATGAACGGCCTTTACGAGGTTCGGATCAACCAGTCGGACATCATCTACACCGACGCCGAAGGCAACTTCATCTTGCAAGGCTCGCTGATAGACACCAAAGCGCGCACCAACCTGACCGAACAGCGCACCGAAAAACTCAGCGCGGTGGCGTTCAACCAACTGCCTTTGAAAGACACCTTCACCTTGGTACGCGGCAACGGCAAACGCAAAATGGCCGTGTTTGAAGACCCGAACTGCGGTTTCTGCAAACGCTTTGAGAAAGACCTGGCCAAGCTGGAAAACGTCACCATTCACGTCTTCCTCTACCCGGTTCTGGGCCCTGACTCGATCACCAAGTCCAACAACATTTGGTGCGCCAAAGACAAAGGCAAAACCTGGGAAGACTGGATGACGCGCAACATCACGCCCCCCACAGCCAGCTGCGATACCGATGCCATCGACCGAAATGTTGACTTTGGGCGCAAACACCGCATCACCGGCACTCCGACCACATTCTTCTCGGACGGAACCCGTGTGCCGGGTGCCGTTCCGTTGGACAAAATTGAGCAAGCACTCAACAACGCCAAGTAAAC
>JBDKEX010000148.1:0-21918 GCA_039798985.1 Pseudomonadota bacterium
CAAATACCCAAACTCATGCAGGGTTCACGGGTGAACGCCGGTTTGCTGCTGGCCTTGGCAGGCGTGGCCGCAGTGTGGGTGTATTTGTTCCGCACCTACGCGGGCTTTGCCCAGCAAGTGGGGGGCTTGGCCCCGGCGGCAGCGCGTTACGCCGGGTTTTCTTCGCGCCGGGCTTTGTGGGTGGCGCTGCTGGTGTCGGGTGGCATGGCCGGTTTGGCCGGCGCGGTGGAAGTGGCCGGCCCGATTGGGCAACTCACGCCGTTTGTGCCCGCCGGCTATGGGTTTGCGGCCATCATTGTGGCGTTTGTGGGCCGTCTGCACCCGGTCGGCATTGTGTTTTCTGCCATTTTGATGAGCATGTTCTACATCGGCGGCGAATTGGCCCAATCCCGATTGGGGCTGCCCAAGTCCATCACCGGTGTGTTCCAGGGCCTGCTGTTGTTTGCCTTGTTGGCCTGTGACACGTTGATCGCCTACCGGGTGAAGTGGGGTAAATAATGGAATCAACCGCGCTTTTGCTGGCCGCTTCGCTCAATGCGGGCACCGTTTTGGCCATTGCCGCCCTGGGTCTGCTCATCAACGAGAAGGCGGGCATTGTCAACCTGGGCGCCGAGGGCATGATGCTGTGTGCGGCGCTTGCAGGGTTTGCCACCGTGGTGGGCACCCAAAGCACATTTTTGGGCCTGCTCGCCGGCATGGGCGCTGGCGCCTTGCTGGCGCTGGTTTTTGGCCTCTTGGTGATCTGGCTCAACACCAACCAGTACGCCACCGGTTTGGCTCTCAGTTTGTTTGGTGGGGGTTTTTCTGCCTTTGCCGGCACCCGGTTTGTGCAAGAAAAACTGCCAGAGCAAACCCAGTTTTCGGTGCCCTTTTTGGCCGACCTGCCTTTTGTGGGCAACGCGTTTTTCAAGCACCACCCCATGGTTTATGCCACCGTGGCCGCGGCTTTGGGCCTGATTTGGTTTTTGTACCGCACCCGTGCTGGCTTGGTGTTGCGCAGTGTGGGCGAAAGCCCTGAGTCGGCCCACGCCTTGGGCTACCCGGTGCGGCGCATTCGCTTGTTGGCGGTGGTTGCTGGCGGGGCGTTGTGCGGGCTGGCGGGGGCCTACGTGTCCACGGTTTACACCCCACTTTGGGTGGAGGGCATGGTTGCTGGCAAAGGCTGGATTGCCCTGGCGTTGACCACCTTTGCCACCTGGCGCCCGGCACGGGTGTTGCTTGGGGCTTATTTGTTTGGCGGCGTCACCATGCTCCAATTCCATCTGCAAGGCTTGGGTGTGAACGTGCCCAGCCAGTTCCTGACCATGTTGCCTTACCTGGCCACGGTGATCGTTTTGGTGTTGATTTCGCGAAACCCACAATGGATACGCGTTAATATGCCGGCTTCGATCGGCAAACCCTTTTACCCGGGTTCGTGATTTGTGACCGTTTTCTGCTGTTTATTCTGTTGTTGGTGATTGTTTTCAAGGAGTCCTTATGGCAAATCTGCACAAACGTTCGTGGTTGAAAGCGGTGGCGCTTTCGGCCGTTGCCGTGGCCACACTGGCCGCTTGCGGTAAAAAGGAAGAACCCGTTGCGGCGGCGCCTGCTGCTGCGCCCGCACCGGCCAAACCAGAGCCACTGAAAGTGGCATTTGCCTACGTGGGCCCCGTGGGCGATGGCGGCTGGACGTTCGCACACGACAATGGCCGCAAAGCGGTTGAGGCCGAGTTTGGCGACAAAGTCGTGACCAGTTTTGTGGAAAACGTGCCCGAAAGCGCTGATGCCGAGCGTGTGATCCGCGACTTGGCCGGTCAAGGCAACAAAGTGGTGTTTGGCACCACCTTCGGCTACATGGAGCCCATGCTCAAAGTGGCCCCCGAATTCAAGGACGTGAAGTTCGAGCACGCCACCGGCTACAAAACCGCCGACAACATGCGCACCTACGACAGCCGCACCTACGAAGGTGCCTACATGGCTGGCATCATCGCGGGCAGCATGACCAAGACCAACACCCTGGGCGTGGTGGCTTCAATCCCGATCCCCGAGGTGATCCGCAACATCAACAGCTTCACCCTGGGCGCTCAGTCGGTCAACCCGAAGGTCAAAACCAAAGTGGTTTGGGTGAACGGCTGGTTCGATCCACCCAAAGAAACAGAAGCGGCAACATCGCTCGTCAACGGCGGTGCTGACGTGCTGATGCAAAACACCGACTCCTCGGCCGTGCTGCAAACCGCCGAGAAATTGGGCAAGCGCGCGTTTGGTTGGGACAGTGACATGACCGCCTACGGTCCCAAAGCGCACTTGGGCTCTGCCGTTATCAATTGGGGCCCGTACTACAAAAAAGCGGTGGGCGATGCTCTCAACGGCACCTGGAGCACCGGCAGCTCTTGGTGGGGCGTGAAAGAAGGCGCCATTGACATGGTGTCGGTGGCCGCCGACGTTCCAGCCGAAGTCAAAGCGAAGGTGGACGCCGTCAAGGCGGGCCTGAAGGATGGCAGCTTCGCTATTTGGAAGGGCCCGATCAAGGACCAAGCGGGCAAAGAGGTGTTGGCCAAAGACGCCGTGGCCGATGACGCCTTCATGGGCGGAATCAAGTTCTACGTCAAAGGCGTGGAAGGCAAAGTGCCCAACTGATAGGCTCAAAGGCCCGTTCGAGAAGCCCGGTTCGCTCGCGCGTATCGGGCTTTTTTTGTACATGCAGCACAGGAGTTCAACATGTTCAAAGTCCCGCACATCACCCCCGAACGCCTGCCCGACGTGCTGCGTCGCATGCCCAAGGCCGAGCTGCACATTCATATTGAAGGTTCGCTGGAACCCGAACTGATTTTTAAGTTGGCGCAGCGCAATGGCATTGCCTTGCCCTACGCTCATGTGGAAGCTTTGCGCGCAGCCTACGCGTTCAAGGATTTGCAAAGTTTTCTGGACATTTATTACGCCGGCGCCAGCGTGTTGCTGACCGAACAAGACTTTTACGACATGGCATGGGCCTATTTGCAGCGTGCGGCTGCAGACCATGTGATTCACACCGAAATTTTCTTTGACCCCCAAACCCACACGGCCCGTGGCGTACCCATGGGGGTGGTGGTGGGCGGCTTGCAGCGGGCGTGCGCTGACGCACGTGACCAACTCGGTGTCAACGCCTTGTTGATCATGTGCTTTTTGCGCCACCTCAGCGAAGAAGACGCCTTTGAGGCGGTGGAGGCCATGCTGCCGCACAGGCAACACATCATTGGCGTGGGGTTGGACTCGAGCGAGGTGGGGCACCCGCCCGAAAAATTTGCCCGCGTGTTTGCCTTGTGCCGCACTTTGGGCCTTCATGTGGTGGCGCACGCCGGCGAGGAAGGACCGCCTGCGTACGTGTGGGGTGCGCTGGACGCCTTGATGGTTGAACGCATAGACCATGGCGTGCAGGCCCTGAAAGACCCTCGGCTGGTGCAACGTCTGGTCGATCAGCAAGTGCCCCTGACGGTGTGCCCCCTCTCCAATGTGAAATTGAAGGTGTTTGACACCTTGGCCCAGCACACCCTGCCCCAAATGCTGGAAGCCGGGCTGTGCGTGACCCTCAATTCAGACGACCCCGCCTACTTTGGCGGCTACTTGAACGACAACTTTGTGCAGACTTTTGACGCCCTCAATTTGGGTATTAAGCAGGCCTACCAGCTGGCCTACAACAGTTTTGAGGCCAGTTTTGTGGATGTGCCCACCAAGCGGGCTTGGCAGCACCAACTCAAGTCGTATGTGGAAGGGTTGCGCGAACACGATTGAGCACCAACCCGGCTTACCCCCAAGCCTTACAATACAACCGAATCCCGCTGCTCCGGCGGGATTTGCTTTTTTTGGTTTCGGAGCCATGTAGAGGAACACCATGTACAAAAACCTCGCAGCCGCAGTTGTGGCCGCTTGTTTTTCTTTGTCTGTTTGCGCCAACCCCTCGGCTGCCCCTTTGGCACCCGTGAAAGCAGCGTTTGTGTATGTGTCGCCCATCACGCCCGCAGGGTGGACCAGGCAGCACGAATCGGCCCGGCAAGAAGTAGAGGCCAAACTCAACCGGGCTGGCCAGCCTGCCAGGGTTCAAACCACTTTTGCCGAAAACGTGGCCGAAGGCCCCGACGCCGAACGGGTGATTCGCGATTTGGCGCAGCAGGGCCATCAGATCATTTTCACGCCCAGCTTTGGTTACATGGAGCCCACCTTGCGGGTTGCCAAAGAGTTTCCAAACGTCAAGTTCGAGTCCATTACCGGGTACAAAACCGCACCGAACGTGGCCGTGGCCAACGCGCGTTACTACGAAGGGCGCTACCTGGCCGGCATTGCGGCGGGGCGTTTGGCCAGCCAGGCAGGCTATGTAGCGGGTTTTCCCATTCCTGAGGTGGTGCAAGGCGTCAACGCTTTTGCATTGGGCATGCGATCGGTCAACCCGCAAGCCACCGTGCGCGTGGTGTTTTTGGGGGAGTGGTTCAACCCATCCCGTGAACGCGATGCAGCCATGGCTTTGATGAACCAAGGCGCTGAGGTTCTGGCGTTCCACACCGGTTCCACCGCCGTCATGTCGGCGGCCCAAGAGCGCGGCAAACTGGCGGTTGCTTACCATTCCGACATGCGACAGTTTGCGCCCGATGCACAAATTGTGGCCGTGACCCACCAGTGGGGAGACTATTACACCCGCCGGGTCCAGGCACTGCTGGATGGCAAATGGCAATCATCGGCCACGTGGGGGGGCGTCAAAGATGGCATGATCCGCGTGGACGCTTTCGGACCCAAGGTGCCTGCCAAGGTACAAGCGGAAGTGGAACGGCGTCAAAAGGAAATCGGTGCTGGTCGATTGCATCCTTTCCAAGCGCTGCAACAAGCGGTTCGGGACAACGAAGGCCGCGAGGTGATTGCCAAGGGCAGCACCTTGAGTGACGAGCAAATACTGAACATGAATTGGTTTGTTGAGGGCGTGTTGGGCGCAACCGGCGCCTCGGTTCGTTGACCCGCGCTGCTCGACTGCGGGTCGGGCGGTATGATCGCCCCATGTCAACCCACACCCATGCCCATGGCGCGCACGCTCATGGGCACTCCTCTGTACCTGTCGTCAATGCCTTGCCGGCCGCACTTCCACCCGAGGCGGTGTCGTGGTTGATGCGATCGGTAGCTTTCCGATTGCTGGGAGCGGGGGCGCTTTGCGCTTTTTTGGCGGCGGCCATGGTGTGGGCCTTGTCGGTGCAAGGTTGACCCGTACATGCAGCATGCATTGCCGGGCGCTATCGCCCTCAACAACCTGACCCTTGGCTACGAAAGGCACCCGGCGGTGCACCACCTCAGCCTCACGCTGGAGGCGGGGGCCATGGTGGCGATTGTTGGGCCCAATGGCGCGGGCAAATCCACCTTGATCAAGGCACTGGCCGGCGAACTCAAGCCCTTGCACGGCACGCTCGCCTGGCAACCCAGGCGCGGTGGCAACCGGGTGGCCTACCTGCCACAACAGGCCAGCCTGGACCGCAGCTTCCCCTTGGGTGTGCTGGACATGGTGGCCATGGGCTTGTGGCACGAGGTGGGCGCTTGGGGGCGATTGACCCCCCAACACCTTGCCCAGTGCAAACAGGCGTTGGCCGCGGTGGGTTTGGAAGGCTTTGAGAAACGCGGTCTGGATACCTTGTCGGGTGGGCAGTTTCAGCGGGCTTTGTTTGCCCGCATGATGCTGCAGGATGCGCCGGTTTTGCTGCTGGACGAACCGTTTTCAGCGGTGGACGGCCGCACAACCCACGACCTGCTGGCCTTGTTGCAAAAATGGCACCGGGCCGGAAAAACCGTGGTCGCCGTGTTGCACGATTTGCCCATGGTGGAACAGCACTTCCCGCTGACTTTGATGATCGCCAGGGAGTTGATAGCCTGGGGGCCCACGCACGAGGTTTTGACGCCGGCCAACTGGCAGCGTGCACAGGCCATGCACGAGGCGTTTGACGACCACGCACCGGTGTGCGAGGCTGATTTGTCTCCGGCAGCGTCGCTCGGGGGGCGGTGAATCATGGAGGTAGACGTATCGACGGCGGAGCTGCTGCTCTCATTGAATGGGTGGTGGACCCTGGTGGGCGCACCGTTTGCTGAATTTGCTTTCATGCGGCGCGCTCTGGTGGGTTGTTTGGCCTTGTCGGTGAGCGCGGCGCCCATGGGTGTTTTTTTGATGCTGCGGCGCATGAGCTTGACCGGCGATGCCATGGCACATGCTGTGTTGCCAGGGGCGGCCATTGGGTATTTGTTTGCCGGGTTGTCGCTGGGCGCCATGACGGTGGGTGGAATCGTGGCGGGGCTGGTGGTGGCACTCGCTTCGGGTTTGGTGTCGCGCAGCACCGTGTTGCGCGAAGACGCCAGCTTGGCGGCTTTTTACCTGCTCTCTTTGGCGCTTGGGGTGTTGATTGTTTCCACCAGTGGCAACAACGTGGATTTGTTGCACGTGTTGTTTGGCACCGTGCTGGCGCTGGACGACGCCGCTCTGGGCCTGTTGGCGGGCATAGGCGGTGTCACCGTGATCAGCCTGGCCGTTTTGTACCGGCCTTTGGTGCTGGAGTGCCTGGACCCGGCCTTTTTGCGGTCGGTCAGCCGCTGGAGCCCGATCAGCCACTACGGGTTCATGGTGCTGCTGGTCATCAACTTGGTGGCCGGTTTTCACGCTTTGGGCACACTCATGTCGGTGGGTTTGATGGTGTTGCCGGCGGCAGCGGCGCGCTTTTGGTTGCGCGATGTGGGGGCCTTGCTGGTGTTGTCCAGCGCCTTGGCGTTCGCAGCCTGCGGTTTGGGGCTGTTGGTGTCTTACCACGCCGACTGGCCCACCAGCCCGGTTATTGTTTTGTGCTTGGGTGTTTTTTACCTGGGTTCGTTGTTGCTGGGCCGCCAGGGTGTGTTGCGCGGTTACCGAAAATCGCCCGTGCACCTCAAGGCTTGAGAGGGTACCGATGGTGGGTTTGAAGACGAAGTTTGGGCTTGCGCTTTGGGTGTGCGCGTTGGGTTGGGTGGGCCAAGCAACGGCCGGGCCCACGCCGCCCATCAAGGCGGTTGCCAGTTTCAGCATCTTGGCAGACTGGGTTCAGCAGGTGGGCGGCTCACGGGTGCGGGTCGATGTGCTGGTCGGACCGGGCGGAGACGCCCACGTGTTCCAGCCCAAACCCATGCAGGCCAAGCAGGTTGGGCAAGCCGATGTGGTGTTTTCAAGTGGCCTGGGCTTTGAAGGCTGGATGAGCCGCCTGCTCAAAACCTCGGCCTACAAAGGCCGCCATGTGGTGTTGGCCGACAGCATAGGGCGCAAATCCTCCCCCACAACAGCGGACGAAGGCGGGAAACCGCCCCTCGCAACACAGGGCAACGACCCGCACGTTTGGCAAGATGTGCGCTACGCGCAGCTGTATGTGAACCGAATTGCGCAAGCGCTGTGCGAAACCGACGCCGCAGGTTGCGAACAGTACCGCCGCAACGCCGATCGGTACACCGAGCAACTCAAAGCCCTGGACAGCCAAATACGCGCCGCTTGGGCCGATGTGCCGGTTGCCGACCGAAAAGTGATCACCTCGCACGACGCATTTGGCTACTACGCCCAGGCTTACGGAGTGCATTTTCTGTCGCCCCAAGGGGTGAGCACCGAGTCCGAAGCGTCGGCCCAGGGCGTGGCGCGCCTGGTTCGCCAAATCAAACGTGAAGGGGCCAAGGCCCTTTTTGTTGAATCTGTTTCCAACCCGCGATTGATTGAACAAATTGCGCGTGAAACCGGCCTTCGAGCTTCAGCGCAGCGCTTGTTTTCCGACTCGTTGTCGCCTGCTGCCCAGCCTGCCGGCAACTACCTGGACATGATGCGGCACAACACCCACGCTTTGACCCGGTCGGTGCTGGGCCGAGATTAAAGCGCTAAGCTCATGCCCATGAAAGCTTATCGTTGCGCCCTGTTGCGTTTTGCGTCCGAAGGGGGCGCTGTCCAGCCGGTTTACGAGTCTGATGGTCTGTTGGTGATTGGGCCGGGTGCGGGGGGTGAATCCAGCCCCCGGACGGTGCATGCGGCGGGGGCATTTGTTGATTTGCGCGAACGTTTCCCGGGCATAGCCATAGAGCACCTGCCGGGTCGTTTGATTGCGCCAGGCTTTGTCGATTTGCACGTCCATTACCCCCAAACCGACGTGATTGGCTCGCCGGCCGAGGGGCTGCTGCCTTGGTTGGAAAATTACACCTTCCCACACGAAAGCCGCTTCGCCGATGGCCCATATGCAAGCGAAGTGGCACGGTTTTTTCTGGACGAACTGGCCCGAAATGGTGTCACCACCGCGCTGACTTTTGCCACGTCGCATCCGCAATCGGTGGATGCATTGTTGGCCGAGGCGCGCAAGCGGGGCCTGCGTTTGGTGGCCGGCAAGGTTCTGCAAGACCGCCATTCCCCGCAGGGTGTGCGCGACCAAACCGAACAAAGCCTGCTGGACACCGAGGCCCTGATTCAACGGTGGCACGGCGTGGACCGGCTGGGCTATGCCATCACACCCCGTTTTGCGCCCAGTTGTTCGGACGCACAAATGCTGGGTGCAGGGGAGCTGGCGCGCCGCTACCCCAGCGTGTGGGTGCAAAGCCATGTGGCTGAAAACCTGGATGAAATCCGGTGGGTGCGTGATTTGTACCCGCAGGCCCGCAGCTACTTGAGTGTGTACGAACGGTTTGGGTTGATGCGTCCGCGTGCGGTTTATGCCCATTGCATCCACCTGGACGACACCGACCGAGCTTTGATGCGCGACACCGGTTCGGTGGCCGCTGTAAGCCCCACCAGCAACCTTTTTTTGGGCAGTGGTTTTTTCGACTACGCCAGCGCCGATCGCGTGGGCTTTGGTTACGGATTGGCCAGCGATGTCGGGGCCGGCACCAGTTTCAGTCCGTTTCGCACCATGCTGGCCGCTTACGAGGTGGGGCGCGCAGGCGTAACGGGGGGCGGAGCGTTCAAAAACGGCGTGACCTTGACCCCCAGCCAACTGTGGTGGCAACACACGGCCGGCGCCGCTTTGGCCCTGGGGCTGGGTGGCGTCGTGGGCAATTTGCAGGCAGGTTGCGAGGCCGATTTTGTGGTGTTGAACCCGGCCGCCACCCCGTTGCTGGCGCGCAAAACCGCTGCCGCCCAAAATCTGGAGGAATTGCTGTTCGGCATGATCGTGTTGGGTGACGACCGTTTGATTGAACGCACTGTGGTGGCCGGGCGTGACCAGCTTTACGGCAACTTCACACGTGGGTAACCGGAACCTTCACCGGCTGGGCGACACTATGGTCTATGCCAATCATAGATTTCAGTAAGCAGGTGTTGAGCGGAGCAAGCCGGTCCTGGCCGGCGTGGGCCTTGGGCTGGTGCCTAGCGGGGTGCTCCACTCCGTCCGCGATCACGCCTTTGCAGCTTTCAAATCCTGCGCCACCCGCCCAGTGGGTCAACCAGTCCCAGGACGCGTCGCTTAGCAGCCCCAGTGTTTTGGCCGCTTGGTGGGGCTTGTTCAACGACCCGTTGTTGACCCAAGCGGTGGAATTGGCCCTGGCGGCCAACACCGGTGTTCGCAGTGCACAGGCGGCTTTGGCACAAGCCCGCGCGTTGCGCGAAGTGGCGCAAGCGGCAGGCGGTTTCTCGTTGGGGGCATCTGCCAGTGCGCAAAACGCCCAAACCGGCCAAGCCGATGCCAAAAACGCGTTCAAGGCCGGTTTTGATGCGAGCTGGGAGGCCGATGTTTGGGGCCGCTTGGGGCAAGGCGTGGCGGCCAGCACCGCCGACCTGCAGGCCGCTGCGGCCTCACTGGGCCAGGTGCAGGTGAGTTTGGCCGCGGAAGTGGCCAGTGCGGTCATTGAGTTGCGTGGCCTGCAGGCCCGCCTGGCCATAGCGCGCAGCAACCTGGCCGCCCAGCAAGAGACTTTGCAGATCACCGAATGGCGCGCGCAGGCCGGGTTGGCGTCGTCATTGGATGTGGAGCAGGCGCGTGTGGCGGCGGAGCAAACCCGTTCTCAAATCCCTGTGTTGGCCACTGGCTTCCAGCAAACCCAAAACAGCTTGGCGGTGTTGACCGGTCAAACGCCAGGGGCTTGGTCGGCACCGTGGTTTGTTGCACCGGTGCCGGTGCCGGTACAGGCACTGGCCCTGGGCATTCCTGCCGACACCTTGCGCCAACGGCCCGACGTGCAAGTGGCCGAGCGCAAAGTTCAGGCCGCGTGGGCCCGCTACGCGCAGGCCGATGCAGCCCGTTACCCCCGGCTCACTTTTTCGGGCAATTTGGGTTTGGGCGCGGCCAGCCTAGGCCAGCTGTTCGATGCAGCCGCGTTGACCCGAACGCTGTTGGCCAGTGTTTCGGGCAACTTGTTCGATCAAGGGGCTGCCAAAGCGCAAGTGCGGGTTCAGCAAGCCGCGGTGGAACAGGCCGTTGCCGGTTTGCAAGCCAGCACGCTGACCGCCCTGCTGGAGGTAGAGAACGCCTTGATTGCGCTGCGCAACAACCGCGATCGCCTGGAACGGTTGGCCGCCGCCGCGCAAGCCGCCAGCAACGCCGAATTGCTGGCGCGCCACCGTTATGCCAGCGGCGTGATCGACTTTCGCACCCTGCTGGACACGCAAAAGACTTTGCTGTCCACCCAAAGCGAGCTGGAAAGCGCGCGCGTAACGCACAGCACCGACCATGTCCGGTTGTACAAGGCGCTGGGCGGGGGCTGGACGCCCGCCGACCTTGTCACACTGCAAAACCCCCTTATACAAAAACCGTCATGACTGCAAGCTCAAACAATTCTGCCGCAACCGAGGTGCTGGCCGTGGTCAACGCTGGCAAGGCCCGCCGCTGGTGGCGCCGCCCCCTGGTGTGGTGGACGACGGCTGTGTTGGTAACAGGGGCGGTTGTGTATTACAGCCAACTTCGCCAGGCCAACCAAGTGGCACCGCAGTTCGTAACCGAACCTTTGCGCAAAGGCAACCTCACACTCACCGTGTCGGCCAACGGAACGCTGGCTCCCACGCGGTCGGTCACCCTGGGCAGTGAGTTGTCCGGCACCGTGCGCGAGGTGTTGGTGGACGTGAACGATCGAGTGAGAAAGGGCCAGGTGCTGGTGGTGCTGGACACGGCCAAGTTGACCGACCAGGTCACCCGGTCGCGCGCCGGTTTGGCCTTGGCACAAGCCCAGCTGGCCCAAGCGGTGGCCACGGTCAAAGAGTCCCAGGCCAACCTCGCCCGGCAAGACGAGGTGGCGCGCCTGTCGGGTGGCAAGGTGCCGTCAGCTGCCGAGCTGGACGCCGCGCGGGCCAACGTTGAGCGTGCCAAAGCAGCAGAACTCAGCGCCCAAGCGAGTGTCGAGCAGGCGCGCGCCACGTTGTCGACCGACGAAACCAACTTGTCCAAGGCGTCGATACGCTCGCCCATCGATGGCGTGGTGCTGACCCGGACGGTAGAACCCGGCAACGCTGTGGCAGCCTCTTTGCAAGCCGTGACCCTGATGACGATTGCAGAAGACCTCAAGCGCATGCGACTGGAGGTGAGCGTGGACGAAGCCGATGTGGGGGCCATCAAGCTCGGACAAAAGGCCGATTTCACCGTGAGCGCGTTTCCCTCGCGCAAATACCCGGCCCAAATCACGCGCGTGGCCTTTGGGTCAACCAAGGCCGAAAACGTGGTCACCTACACCACTTATTTGGAAGTGGACAACAGCGACTTGAGCCTGCGACCCGGCATGACAGCGGCCGCCACCGTGGTGGCCACGGAACGCAAAGACGTGCTGCTGGTGCCCAACACCGCTTTGCGCTTCAACCCCAGTTCCAGTGGGGCGGCGGCCAAATCTGAGAGCGTCTTGTCCAAGCTGATGCCACGCCCGCCGTCCACCGGCGTTCGAAAAACCGCCCGAGCCGACACCAAGCCTGGTGAACGCCAGTTGTGGGTGTTGAAAGACAACCAGCCGGTGGCCCTGCCGGTCAAGACCGGCATCACCGATGGGCGCATGACCGAAGTGACCGGCGAGGGCGTCGAGGAGGGTCTCGCCATCATCACCGACCAACGCAGCAGCGGGGCCCCCAAGTGAAGGCTGTGGCACCGCCGCTCATCAGTTTGCGCGGCATCACCAAAACCTATGGCCACGGCGACACCGCGTTTCAGGCCCTCAAGGGGGTGAACTTGGACATTGAGGTCGGCGATTTTGTGGCCATCATGGGCCCCAGCGGGTCGGGCAAATCCACCGCCATGAACACTTTGGGCGGCTTGGACACCCCCTCCGGTGGCGACTACCTGTTTCGAGGTGTGGCGGTTCAAAAGCTCTCGCGCGATGAACGCGCCCGCCTGCGCAGGCATTATTTTGGGTTCGTGTTCCAGGGGTTCAATTTGCTGGCCCGCACCTCGGCCCTGGAAAACGTGGAACTGCCCCTGGTGTACCGGGGTGAGCCTGCCGCGCAACGCCACCGCGCGGCCCGCGAGGCGCTGAAAGCCGTGGGGCTCGATGGCTGGGAGCACCACACCCCCGCAGAACTGTCTGGCGGCCAGCAACAGCGGGTGGCCATAGCGCGCGCCATCGTCACCCAACCCCAGGTGTTGTTGGCTGACGAACCCACGGGCAACCTGGATTCGCAACGCAGCCACGAAATCATGCAACTCATACAGCGCTTGAACCGCGAGCGTGGCATAACCGTGTTGATGGTGACCCACGAGCACGACGTGGCTGCATTTGCCCGCCGCATTGTGCGATTTGTGGATGGCTTGGTCGCCAGCGACGAGCCCAACCCCGACTGGCACCCTCAAGCGCAGGCGGAGGTGGCCTGATGTTTTACAACACCCTGGTGCTGGCCTGGCGGTCCATCCGCCGCAATTTGTTGCGTTCGTTTTTGACTGTGCTGGGCATTGTGATAGGCGTGGCGGCCGTGATCACCATGGTCACCTTGGGCAACGGCGCCACCATGGCCATACAAAACCAGATTGCGGGCCTGGGCACCAACCTCCTGCAAGTGCGCCCTGGCCAGCGCGTCATGGGGGGAGGGGGCAGTTTTGGACCCTCTTTCAAAGAAGGCGACGCCGAAGCCATTGGCACCCAAATAGGCGGTGTGCAACGCGTTGCCGCCGAAACCCGGTCCAGTGCCACTGTGGTGGCCAACGGCCGCAACTGGGGCAGCAGCATCATAGGAACCACGAACGAATGGCTACAGGTGGGCAATTGGCAACTGGCCGACGGGCGCGTGTTCAACGACGATGAACTGCGGGCCGGTGCGGCGGTTTGCCTGATCGGCGAAACCGTGCGGCGCGAACTCTACAGCAGCGGTTCTGCTGTGGGCCAGGCGTTGCGGGTGCGCCAAATGTCGTGCGAGGTGGTGGGCGTGCTGGGTTCCAAAGGGCAGGGCGCTTTCGGCAACGACCAGGACGATCTGGTGCTCATGCCGATCAAAACCCTGCAGCGCCGTGTGGTGGGGCACACCCGTGTGCATACCTTATTGGTGTCCATGGCCGATGGCAGTGATGCCACCCGAGTCAAATCCGGTATCACCCAACTGCTGCGTGAGCGGCGCAAGTTGGCCGACGGCGAAGAGGACAACTTCAACGTGCTGGACACCAAACAATTGGGCGAAACCATGTCCGGCGCGACCAAGGTGATGACGACGCTGCTCGGCGCGGTGGCCGCCGTGAGCCTGTTGGTGGGTGGCATCGGCATCATGAACATCATGCTCGTCAGCGTCACAGAGCGCACCCGCGAAATCGGTGTCCGTTTGGCCATTGGCGCCCTCGAACGCGAAGTGCTGATGCAGTTTTTGATTGAGGCTGTGGTGCTGGCCTGTTTGGGTGGTTTGGTGGGCATGGCGCTGGCCACCGCTGCCAGCTTGGGCTTGTCTCGACTGATGGACGTGCCCTACCTGTTCCAACCCGGCATCAACCTGTTGGCGTTTGTTTTTTCGGCGGGCATTGGCATTGTGTTTGGCTACTTCCCGGCCCGCCGAGCCGCGCGCCTCGACCCGATCGAGGCGCTGCGCCACGAATGAGCGCAGCCTCTACAATGCCCGCAACCCGGAGCGACACATGAGCATCAAAAGCGACAAATGGATACGCCGTATGGCAGAACAACACGGCATGATCGAGCCGTTTGAGCCAGGCCAGGTGCGGTACGTGAACGACCAAAAAGTGATCAGCTACGGTACCAGCAGCTACGGTTATGACATTCGCTGCGCGCCCGAGTTCAAGGTGTTCACCAACATCCACAGCACCGTGGTGGACCCCAAAAACTTTGACGAAAAAAGTTTCGTGGATTTCCATGGTGACAGCTGCATCATCCCGCCCAACAGTTTTGCGCTGGCCCGCACCGTGGAGTATTTCCGAATTCCGCGCAATGTGCTGACCATTTGCCTGGGCAAAAGCACCTATGCGCGCTGCGGCATCATTGTCAACGTGACGCCGTTTGAGCCCGAGTGGGAAGGCTATGTGACGCTGGAATTTTCCAACACCACGCCACTGCCCGCAAAAATCTACGCCGGCGAGGGTTGTGCGCAGGTCTTGTTTTTTGAAAGCGACGAAGTGTGTGAGACCAGCTACCGCGACCGCGGTGGCAAGTACCAAGGCCAGCGAGGCGTGACCCTGCCCCGCGCCTGAGCGTGTCAGGTGCGCCCGCAGGCGCTCATACCGCCACCGGGGCCTTGATCGCAGGGTGGTGTTGGTAGTCCAGCACCTCAAAATCTTCGAAGGTGTAGTCAAAGATCGAAGCTGGCCGCCGTTTGATGTTCAAAACAGGGTAGGGGTGCGGCGCTCGGCCAAGCTGCAACGCCACTTGCTCGAAGTGGTTGTTGTAGATGTGGCAGTCGCCACCGGTCCAAATGAAGTCACCCACCTCCAGGTCGCACTGCTGCGCGAGCATGTGGGTCAGCAGGGCGTAACTGGCGATGTTGAACGGAACACCCAAAAAAATGTCGGCACTGCGTTGGTACAACTGGCAACTGAGCTTGCCTTTGCCGGCAAGCGTGTTGGCCGGGGCCACATAAAACTGGAAGAAGGCATGGCAGGGCATCAGGGCCATTTGGTCCAGATCGGCCACGTTCCAGGCACTGACAATGATCCGCCGGCTGTTGGGGTTGGTTTTGAGTTGCTGAACCACTTCGGCAATTTGGTCGATGTGCCCACCGCCAGATTTGGGCCAACTGCGCCACTGCACGCCGTACACCGGCCCCAGATCCCCATCTTCGCGGGCCCACTCGTCCCAAATCGAGACGCCCCGCTCTTGCAGCCATCGGGCGTTGCCGCTGCCCTGCAAAAACCAAAGCAGCTCCAGAATGATGGACTTGAGGTGAACCTTTTTGGTGGTGACCAGCGGGAAGCCTTCTGCCAAGTCAAATCGCA
The DNA here is from genome assembly GCA_039798985.1 of Pseudomonadota bacterium. Classification (GTDB taxonomy): domain Bacteria; phylum Pseudomonadota; class Gammaproteobacteria; order Burkholderiales; family Burkholderiaceae_C; genus JBDKEX01. Next base: position 15,297 of record JBDKEX010000148.1, read on the forward strand.
TTTGGTGGCCGAAAACGCTGCGCGTGCCGGTGCCGGTGCGGTCGCCTTTGGTCACGCCGTGTTCAAACACATGGCGCATGAAATCTTCGTACTGGCTGCGAACGGGGCGTGTCATCTGCTGGGTAGGCATTCGGCTAACGGCCTGCCAGTGTACCTTGTGGATTTTGTTGCGACTTATTCGACGGAATTGCATGGGGCTTGCACCAGCACGCGGCCAGGGTTCATGATGCCCTGCGGGTCCAAAGCGTGTTTGATGGCGCGCATCATGCCCAGCGCCACCGGGTCTTTGTAGTGGGTCAAGGTGTGGGCCTTGAGGCTGCCCACCCCGTGCTCTGCGCTGATGGAGCCGCCGAACCGGGTAACGGCATCGAAAACCAAGGTGTTGATGGTTTTTTCGTGCTCCAGCAAAAAGGCCTGCGGGTCCACCCCCGGCGGGGCCTGGACGTTGTAGTGCAGGTTACCGTCGCCCAAGTGCCCAAAATTGACCAACCGTGCGCCCGGTACTGCACGATCGATCAGGGGGTCGGTTTCCGCACAAAAGGCCGGAATTTTGGACACCGGCAAGCTGATGTCGTGCTTGACGTTCAAGCCTTCTGCGGCCTGCGCCATGGAAATGCTTTCGCGGATTTGCCACAGGCTTTGAGCCTGGGCCAGATTTTCTGCCACCACTGCATTGCTGACCCAACCGGCTTCCATGGCGGAGGTGAGCAAGGTTTCCAGTTTCGCGCGCGCCTGTGGTTCGTTCTCACTGTCGCTGTGCTCCAGCAGGGCGCAGTAAGGTTGCTCCCGCCACAAGGGCACACGCAGGTGGGCAAAGTGCTTGTCAACCAACTCCAAGGGGACCTGGCCCATGACTTCAAAACCGGTCAGGCCGGCGTTGAGGTGGCGTTGCGCCAAGCCCAGCAATGCCACTGCGGCTTCCATCGAAGCCACTGCCGCCCAGGCGGTGAGTTGCGCCGCTGCAAGGGGGTAAAGTTTCAGGGTGGCCGCGGTGATCACCCCCAGCGTGCCTTCACTGCCTATAAAAAGGTGGCGCAGGTCGTAACCCGTGTTGTCTTTTCGCAGGCCGCTCAATCCATTCCACACTTCGCCTTGCGGGGTGACCACTTCCAGCCCCAAACAGAGCTCGCGTGCGTTGCCGTAGCGCAGCACCTGGGTGCCGCCGGCATTGGTGGCCAAGTTGCCCCCCACGGTGCAGCTGCCTTCGGCGGCCAAGCTCAGCGGCAGCAAAAAGCCGGCTTGCTCGGCTGCTTGCTGTGCTGCCTGCAACACGCAGCCGGCTTGTACCGTCAAGGTCAGGTTGGCCGGGTCCAGGTGGATCACGCGGTTCATGCGGGTCAGGCTCAATACCACTTGCTGCCCGCTGTGATCGGGTACCCCGCCCACCACCAAGCCGGTGTTGCCGCCCTGGGGCACCAAACTCGCACCATGCCGAGCGCATAGCTGAACCACCTGAGCCACCTCTTGGGTGCTGCCTGGGCGCACCACTGCCAAGGCGTGCCCGGTGTGGCGTTGGCGCCAGTCTGTTTCATAGGCGCTCAAGTTTGCGTTGTCGCGGGTCAGCACGCAGTCTGCGCCCAGGCTGTGGCGCAGGTCTGCCAGCAGTTCTGCGGTGTTCATGGTTGTGGCGGAGGTGGCGCGGCCCGGTGTTGCGCGTTGCGCAATCGCACCCTCACATGCAGCGCACACGCCACAAACAGCAGCACACACAGCACCACTTCGGCAATGGCCAGCCCGGCGCTCAGGCCACTTTCGCTGGTGGCCCGCACTACCCCTTCTGTAAAGTACAGCCAAACCATCAAGCTGAGCCAACGGTAGGTGTACATGCGATTTTTGAGCAGGCCTGCCAGGGGCAGCGTCAAGGGCAGCACCTTGATGGCCCACCAAGAGCCCCCGGGGCGAAGTGGGGCCAGCCACAACTCCCAGGCAAGTCCCAGCACGATCAAGCCCAACAAAGCCCCCACGGCCAAGCGCCGGGTCCAGTTCACTGGGTTCGGTGGCGGTGCGGTGGTTTCGGCCAAGGGGTGGGTTGGGGTGGGCGCGTCTGACATCGGTGGCATGATACCGGGATGGACGGCATTTCGAACAAGACGCAGGCGCTGGGTTGGCGCGCGCAAGGTTACCGTTGGGTGCGGCACACCTGGCGCAACACCTTGACTTTTCCGTGGCGCACCACGGCGGTGACGCTGCGTGAGCGGTTTCGGGACGACCGGCTGGGTGTGACGGCCGGCAGCCTGACCTTTACCACCATGATTTCCTTGGTGCCCTTGTTCACCGTGGGTTTGGCCATTTTCAGTGCCTTTCCCATGTTTGGGCGCATGGAGGCGGCTCTGCAAAAATGGCTGGTGGCCAGCCTGGTGCCCGACAGCATTGCCCGCCAAGTGTCTGCCTATTTGCTGCAATTTGCGGCAAAAGCCGACCGCATGGGCTGGGCGGGGGCGTTGACTTTGCTGGCCACAGCACTGGCCCTGATTTTGACCATTGACCGCAAACTCAACGACATTTGGCGGGTGAAGCATTTGCGGCCGCTGGCGCAACGGGTGCTGGTGTACTGGGCCTTGCTGACTTTGGGCCCGCTGCTCATGGGCATGAGCCTGAGTTTTACCTCCTACGCGCTCGCAACATCGCGGGGTTGGTCGGCCGGCTATGGCGTGCTGTTTGGTTGGGTGCTCGACATGCTGGGTTTTGCCATGACCGTGTTTGCCATGGCGGCGCTCTACCGTTACGTGCCCAATGCCCGGGTGCTGTGGCGCCACGCCCTGGTGGGAGGGCTTTTTGTTTGGGTGACGGTGGAGTTTGCCAAGGATTTGCTGGGTTGGTATTTCAAAGCAATGCCCACCTATTCTTTTGTGTACGGCACCTTTGCCACGCTGCCCATTTTGTTGATTTGGCTGTACGTGGTGTGGGTGCTGGTGTTGCTGGGTGCCGTGGTGGTGGCTTATTTGCCCAGTTTGCTGGTCGGCATTGCCCGGCGCAGCGACACGCCGGGTTGGCGTTTTCAGTTGGCTCTGGACGTGTTGCGCGCCCTGTGGGCGGCACAGGAGCAGCCCAAGCGCGGTTTGAGTACCGCTGAGCTGGCGAATCAACTGCAGGTCGACCCCCTGAACCTGGAAACGCCTTTGGCCGCTTTGATTGCTTTGGACTGGGTGGGGCGCCTGGCCGAAACGGACGAACGCCATGTGCTGTTGGTAGCGCCGCAAACCACTGCTTTGGCACCCCTGATGCAGCGCTTGCTGTTGGCTGAAACAACCGCCACTCAAAGCCTGTGGAATGCAGCTGGTTGGCACAAGCTGTTGCTGTCGCAGGCATTGGCGCGCAACTGAGGCCCCCCGAGGGGCCCCCTTCAACGTTGCAACAGTTTGAGCAGGCTGTTCAAAACGCCGTCTGGGGCTTCTGCCATCAAAGCGTGGCCTGCGGGCAGCAGTGCGGTTTGAGCACTCGGGGCCGCCGCTTTTTGCAGCCCTTGAGCCGCCTGTGGGGGCGTCATTTGGTCCGCTCGTCCCAAAATAAACATGACTGGGCAGGTCACACGCGCCATGGCGGCCTCGCCGTCCTGGTAGCTGTCGCAGGCTTTGAAACCGGTGTGAAACACGTTGGTGCGCGGGTTGCTGGCCAACACGCGGCGCATCAACGCAAGCAAGCCGCCTGGCACCCACGAGCCGGGGCCCAATGCCGAAGGGGGCGGGGCCAGGGTGGAGTGGCTGAACACATTGACCATGTGGATGGCTTTCGCTGGTTCGTGTAACGAAGCGTCCAGCAGAGCCTGAGAAACCCGCATCGGAAAGGCAGTTCCCACCAAGCCCAAATGACTGGCCCTGCCGGGCGCGTCGGCCGCAGTTTGCAGGGCAATCAGCGACCCAAAACTGTGGCCAATCAGGGCCGCGCGTTTTATGTGCAGGGCATCCAGCAGTGCCAACACGGTCTGGGCCGCTTCCCCCACCGAAGCGGGTGGCTGGCCCGAGCTGCGGCCGTGCCCAGGCAGGTCAATCGCCAGCACGTTGTAGCCATGGTGGGCCAGGTAGCGGGCCTGCAAAACCCACACGCTGTGGTCGTTGAGCACGCCGTGTATGAACACGACGGTGGGTTGTTCGGGGTTGAACGCCTTGCCTGCGGTGTAGGCATACAGCTGCGCGCCGTTGAGGGGGATCATCATGGCGTCAAGCTCCGGCCTTTTCGGCGGCTTTTAGGGCTCTTTTCAGGTCGTCGATGAGGTCATCCGGGTCTTCGAGACCTATGGAGAGCCGCAGGGTCCCGGGGCCAACGCCGGCTTGCACCAGTGCCTCGTCGCTCAAGCGAAAATGGGTGGTGCTGGCCGGGTGTATGACCAAGCTGCGACAGTCCCCAACGTTGGCCAGATGGCTGAATATTTTGAGCGACTCAATGAAAGCCTTGCCTTGGGCGCGGCTGCCATTTATGTCAAAACTGAACACGCTGCCGGCGCCGCGAGGCAGCAGTTGCTGTGCCAGCGCATGGCTGGGGTGGCTTTCCAGCAGTGGGTGACCCACCCGCGCCACAAACGGGTGGGCGGACAGGAACTGAACCACCCTTTCGGTGTTGCCCATGTGCCGGGCCATGCGCAGCGGCAGGGTCTCAACCCCTTGCAAAATCAGCCAGGCGGTGTGCGGGCTCATGCAGGCGCCAAAATCGCGCAGGCCCTCGCGGCGGGCGCGCAGCATAAAGGCGCCTACGGTGGATTCTTCGCTGAACACCATGTGGTGAAAACCGTCGTAAGGCGCGGTCAGCTCGCTGAATTTCCCCGACCGTTCCCAGTCGAAACTGCCGCCGTCCACCACAACGCCGCCTATGACGGTGCCGTGACCGCTCAGAAACTTGGTGGCCGAGTGGTAGACGATGTCGGCGCCGTGGTCCAAAGGTTTTATCAGCCAGGGTGTGGTGAGGGTCGAGTCCACCAGCAGGGGCACGTCGGCGTCGTGCGCTATCTGGGCCACGGTCGGTATGTTCAGCACATCCAAGCCGGGGTTGCCCACAGTTTCGCCAAAAAACAACTTGGTGTTGGGGCGCACGGCAGCCCGCCAGCCATCAATATCGCCCGGTTTTACAAAAGTGGTTTCAATGCCAAAGCGGCGCAGCGTGTAGTGCAGCAAGTTCTGGCTGCCGCCGTACAGCGCGGTGGACGCCACGATGTGAGAGCCTGCACCCATCAGTGTGGCAATGCTCAGGTGCAGCGCCGCCTGCCCGCTGGCCACCGAAATGCCGCCTATACCTCCTTCAAGCGCTGCCACCCGTTGCTCCAGCACTGCGTTGGTGGGGTTGCTGATGCGGCTGTACACATGCCCCGAGCGCTCCAGGTTAAACAGGGCCGCTGCGTGGTCGGTCGACTCAAAAACGAAGGAGGTTGTGAGGTGTATGGGTACCGCTCGCGCGCCGGTGCTGGGGTCGGGGGCGGCGCCCGCGTGCAGGACGAGCGTGTCAAAGCCGGGGTCAGCATAGCCGGTCATGGGGTCTCCTTGGGGTGTTTTTCTGCCCAAGGGGCCGAAAAAATCAGGGCAGATGGCACGAATTGTGGGCTATATTTAACGCCACAGCCGCCAAACAGGCGACAGAGGAGCACCTATGAAAGTCAGCGATATTTTGCGTGTCAAAGGCGGGACTTTGTACACCGTGTCACCCGAGGAGTCTTTGGCCCGGGCGATAGACACCATGGCCCAGCTCGACATTGGTTCACTCGCAGTCATGGACCGCGGGGAATTGGTGGGCATGTTGACTTTTCGCGAGGTGCTGCACACCGTGGCCAAACAGGGCGGCGACCTCAGCGCCATCTCTGTGGGCAGCGTCATGGACGACCAATCCAGCAAATGCACCCCCGACACCGAGCTGGAGGAGGTGCGCCCACTCATGCTCGAGAAACATACGCGTTACATGCCGGTGATGGAGGGCAACATGCTGATGGGTGTGATCAGCTTTTACGATGTGGCCAAGGCCGTGGTGGACAGCCAGAATTTTGAAAACAAAATGCTCAAGGCCTACATACGGGACTGGCCAGAAGAACCCAACAAGGGTTGAAACAGCAAAAAGGGGCGGTTCACGCCCCTTTTTGCTGCAGGTTGCTTGCAAGGCCCGCTCTCAAGGCCGCGCAATCACGACGCTGGAAACAGCGTTTTGACCGGCTTGGTAAACCAAATAGCTGCCGGTGATGTTCTTCACGGTGAAGGTGGTAGAAGCCGTTTTGGTGTTTTGCAGCGCAGAGCTGGCCATGTCACAAGCGCCGTTGCTGGCGGTTACACAAGATTTGTCGCCACCCGGCACAAAAGACCCTGAAACCGTGGCATTGGGTACCGCGTTGCCCCCGCTGTCGCGCACCGACACCGAAGCGTAGGCGGTCCAGTTCGATTTGGTTTTGGTGGTGCGTGCTGTGATCGAGCTGACCGACACGTACAAGGTGACGGGTTCCACCGGTGTTCCTGCAGCCATTGAATACAGCAGCCGGTTGGGCGAGCCGGTGCCCAAACCCGACAGTTTGTTGGGCGAGGCGTTGTCCAGCAGGAACTTGGTCACGGCAGCGGGTGATGGGCTGCCGTTGGCGGCCAAGGCCAACACGGCCGCGCCCGCTGCGTGCGGCGAAGCCATAGAGGTACCGCTGATGGTGTTGGTGGCGGTGTCG
>JBDKEX010000149.1:0-9995 GCA_039798985.1 Pseudomonadota bacterium
CACCTGCAACAGCACCAAAATAGACGCATTGCCAGTGCCGTATTCAAGGTTGGCCAAATGCCTTTCAGACACCTCAGCGGCCATGGCCACGGCCTTGCGCGTCATGCCTTTGCGGGAACGCAAATTGCGCACGCGCTCGCCCAACGCCAGCAAAAATGGGCTTCGTTGCTCTTGCGTTTCGGGTTCTGCCGCAACCTCTTTGTCCAGCACATCCATATCAAATCCGTCATTGATCAGGGAAAACCCCATAGCATCACATGGCACAAAACATGCACTTTAATGCATACTCGGCAATGCGCACAATAATGCATTTATACAGCCATTGCATGGCCCTGACCAGCACCTGATTGCAACTTTTTTGACCCAGACCATGAACCAGACATCGCAACTGCTCCCCAATTTCCTGGCCGGCCGCTGGCAAACCGGCACCGGCAAAGGCACGCCTTTGTTTGACCCCATCACAGGAACAGAATTGGCCCGCGTGAGCAGCGGGGGGCTGGACCTGAACGAGGGTTTTGCCTTTGCCCGCGAACAAGGGGGTGCGGCACTGCGCGCCCTCACCTACGCCCAACGTGCGGCCATGTTGGGTGAGGTCGTCAAGGTGCTGCAGGCCAACCGCGACGCCTACAACAACATTTCCACCGCCAACAGCGCCACGGTTGCCAAAGACACCATGGTGGACGTGGACGGCGGCATTTTCACCGTGGGCTACTACGCCAAACAGGGCGCCGGCCTGGGCGAGCAGCATTTCCTGCTGGATGGCGAGCGCATCCGCATGGGAAAAGACCCCCTGTTCCAAACCCAACACATCCTCACCCCCACCCGGGGCGTGGCGCTGTTCATCAACGCGTTCAACTTTCCCAGTTGGGGGCTGTGGGAAAAGGCCGCGCCGGCCCTGCTCTCGGGGGTGCCCGTGATTGTCAAACCGGCCACCGCCACGGCCTGGCTCACCCAGCGCATGGTGCAAGACATTGTGAACGCCAACATCCTGCCCTTGGGCGCCTTGTCAGTCGTCTGCGGCTCGTCTGAAGGGCTGATGGATGCTTTGCAAGCGTTTGACGTGGTGAGCTTCACGGGGTCGGCCGAAACGGGGCGCATCATCCGCTCGCACCCCGCTGTGGCGCAGCGTTCGGTGCGCTGCAACATCGAGGCCGACAGCGTCAACTCCGCGCTGCTGGACCCCAACGCCACTGTAGAGAGCGAAGCGTTCAAACTGATGGTGAGCGAGGTGGCGCGGGAAATGACCGTCAAATCCGGCCAAAAATGCACGGCCATACGACGGGTGTTTGTGCCGCGCGCGCTGTATGAGGCAGCAGCCCAGGCCATCGGTGCCAGGCTGGCCAAAACCACGGTGGGCAACCCACGCAACCCCGATGTGCGCATGGGTGCGCTGGTCAGCGTTGCGCAACGAGACAGCGTGCTGGCAGGTTTGGCACAACTGAAAACCGAAGCCGAAGTGCTTTACGACGGCAGTGCAACCCAACTGGTGGATGCCGACCCCGCCACCTCCGCGTGCGTGGCCCCCACTTTGCTGGGCTGCCAGCACCCAGCCAATGCCCGGGTGTTGCACGAGGTGGAGGTGTTTGGCCCAGTGGCCACCCTGATGGCTTACGACCACACCGAGCAAGCTTTTGAACTGATACGCCGGGGTGAAGGTTCACTGGTGATGTCGGTGTTCAGCGACGACCCCGCCTTCATTGCCCAAACGGCCACCGAATTGGGTTCCTCTCATGGTCGGGTACACGCGATTTCGCCCGATGTGGCGGCACTGCACACCGGCCACGGCAACGTCATGCCCATGTCGCTGCACGGCGGGCCCGGGCGCGCGGGTGGCGGCGAAGAGCTCGGTGGCCTGCGCGCCCTGAACTTTTACCACCGCCGCAGTGCGGTTCAAGCCAGCACCGCTGTTTTGGAACACTGGGCCCAAATGCCAGCATTCAAGCCCTGAGTTCTCGCCCCACTACAAGACAAGGAGACACCGTTGAACCCCAACCTGCCAGCCCCACCCGGGCACGAATTCAACTTTGCGCAACACCTGATCCGGCGCAACGCCGAGCGCAGCCAAAAGGTGGCTTTGATTGACGACCACGGCCAACTCACTTACGGCGAACTGGCCGACCGGGTGCGGCGCATGGCCAACACGCTGCAACAGCTGGGCTTGCGGCGCGAAGAACGCGTGCTGCTGTTGATGCACGACAGCAACGACTGGGTCGTGGCGTTTCTGGGTGCGCTGTATGCGGGCGTGGTACCTGTGGCTCTCAACACCTTGCTCACGGCCGAAGACTACGCCTACATGACCCAGAACAGCCGTGCGCAAGCGGCTTTGGTGTCGCAAGCGCTGCTGCCCACTTTGCAAGCAGGCTTGGGTCAGGTGGCGCATGAGGTCAAGCACCTGATCGTGTCCCGCAAAGATGTGACCTCGCAGCCCGCCACAACAGGGGCCCCACAACTGCACGACCTCGACCGGCTCTTGGCCGAAAGCGCTCCCCAAGGTATGCCAGCGCCCACATTGGGCGACGAGGCCGCTTTCTGGCTGTACTCGTCCGGTTCCACGGGGCGTCCCAAAGGCACCGTGCACACCCAGGCCAACCTGTACTGGACGGCCGAACTCTACGCCCAACCGGTGCTCGGCCTCACCGAAAACGACACCGTTTTCTCGGCTGCCAAGTTGTTCTTTGCTTATGGTTTGGGCAATGGCCTGAGCTTTCCGCTCAGCGTGGGTGCCACCGCGGTGCTGATGGCAGAACGCCCCACGCCGCAAGCCGTGTTCAAACGCTTCACCGGCCAAACCCCGGCACTGGCAGGCCACAAACCCACCGTGTTTTGCGGTGCCCCCACGGGTTATGGCGGCATGCTGGCGCAAGCCGACCTGCCCCCAAAGACCGACTTGGCCCTGCGCTTGTGCTCATCGGCCGGCGAAGCCCTGCCACGCGACATTGGAGAACGCTGGACCGCTCGTTACGGGGCCGAGATCATCGACGGCATCGGCTCCACCGAAATGTTGCACATTTTCCTGTCCAACCGCCCAGGCGATGTGCGTTACGGCACCTCGGGCACCCCCGTGGCGGGCTACGAGGTGGAAATACGCGGCGAAGACGGTCTGCCGGTGCCCCCCAACCCCGACGGCTCGATCGACATCGGAGACCTCTACATCAAAGGCCCCAGCGCCGCACTGATGTATTGGCACAACCGGGAAAAGTCTCGCGATACCTTCCAGGGCGCCTGGACCAAAAGTGGCGACAAGTACACGCGTGATGCCGACGGCTACTACACCTACGCCGGTCGCAACGACGACATGCTCAAAGTGAGCGGCATCTATGTGTCGCCCTTTGAAGTGGAAGCCACTTTGGTGCGCCACCCCGCCGTGCTGGAAGCCGCCGTGATTGGCAAACCCGACGCCGACGGCCTGACCAAGACCAAGGCATTCATTGTCACCAAACCCGGCCAAAGCCTCACCGAAGACGAGATAAAAGCCTTCTGCAAGGAGCACTTGGCCGCCTACAAATACCCCAGGTTGATTGAATTTTTGGCGGAACTGCCCAAAACGGCCACTGGCAAGATACAACGTTTCAAACTGCGTGACCTGGAGGCACAGCGCACACCGTGAACCCAAGCACTAAGCCGCTGGACGGGCCGATTGCGGCAGGCCAAACAGCTTGTCGAACACCCAGGTAAACACCACGGTGTAGAGCAAGAAAAACAGCAGCAGCCCAAAATCGGCCCAAAAAGCCACCCAGAGCGAAGTGTTGAGCCAATAAGCCATCAAGGGCACCAAAAACAGCGCCAAACCGCCCTCGAACAGGACGCCGTGCACCGCCCGCCTGCGCCAAGAACGGCCCTTGACGGTTTGCCGCTTTTCCCAGTGCTCAAAAACCGCGTTGAACAAATAATTCCAACACAATGCAATGGCCGACATGGTCACCGACAAGGCGAACGCCGAGATGGTTGATTCGCCGAACCCAAAAGCCAGCACTGGCGTGACGAACATGACAGCAAAGGTTTCGTACAGCCCCGCCTGAACCACCCTTCTCAGGCGTGGGCTGATACGGCCTTCCAGCAAACCGGGCATCAGGTGTCTTTGCTGATCTTGATGGTGGGGAACTTGTTGGAAAAGTCTTTGGCCTTGGCCGCCACGGTGATGGCCACTTTGCGTGCCACGGCTTTGTAAATGCCAGCCACTTCGCCATCGGGGTCGGCGACCACGGTGGGGGTTCCGCTGTCGGCCTGCACCCGAATTTGCATGTTCAGTGGCAGGGCACCCAAGTAGTCCATGCCGTATTCAGCGGCCATGTGTTTGCCCCCATCCCTCCCAAAAATATGCTCGGTGTGGCCGCAATTGGGGCAGCAATACACCGCCATGTTCTCCACCAATCCCAATATGGGCACACCCACTTTTTCGAACATTTTGATCCCCTTGCGGGCATCCAGCAGGGCTATGTCTTGCGGGGTGGTCACAATCACGGCCCCGGTCATGGGCACCCGCTGGCTCAGTGTGAGCTGAATGTCGCCGGTTCCGGGGGGCATGTCCACCAGCAGGTAATCCAGCTCTTTCCAGTTGGTCTGGCGCAGCAACTGGTCCAGCGCCTGGGTGGCCATGGGGCCGCGCCAAATCATGGCTTCGTCCTTGTCCACCAAAAAACCAATGGAAATGACCTGAACCCCATGGTTCTCCAGCGGCTCCATGGTCTGGCCATCGGTGCTTTCGGGGCGCCCCTCAATGCCCATCATCATGGGCTGGCTGGGGCCGTAAATATCGGCATCCAAAATACCCACGCGCGCGCCCTCTGCAGCCAGCGCCAGCGCCAAGTTGACGGTTGTGGTGCTTTTGCCCACACCGCCTTTGCCCGAGGCCACGGCAATGATGTTTTTCACGCTGGGCAACAGCTGCACGCCACGTTGCACCGCATGCGCAATCACCCGGGTTTGCATGTTCACAGAAACGTTGTCCACACCCGCGACCGTTTTGGCCGCTGCCACCAAGGCTTTGCGCAACGCCGGATGCTGACTTTTGCACGGGTAGCCCAGCTCTACATCAAACGAAACGTCGCCCTCTTGCACTTGCAAGTTCTTCAGCGCTTTGGTGGAAACAAAGTCTTTGCCCGTGTTGGGGTCCAGTACGGTTTGCAGCGCTTGCAGCAGCGCTTGTTGGTCTAAGGCCATGAGGTGCATGTCTCCACAAAACAATCGGTTGCCGTGAGTCTAATGCGTTGTCCAATGCATCTAACGTATATTGCCAGAGCCCTCATTAAAATCGAGGGCTTGCCTGCCAGGACCCCACACATGACCCAGCGCCGTTTTTTCGTCACCACCGCCCTGCCCTACGCCAATGGCAATTTCCACATTGGCCATATCATGGAGTACATCCAGGCCGACATTTGGGTTCGCATGCAACGCATGCATGGGCATGAGGTGCACTTTGTGGGCGCGGACGACGCCCACGGCGCGCCGATCATGATTGCGGCAGAAAAGGCCGGCGTTACACCGCAACAGTTCGTGGCCAACATTGCTGCGGGGCGGTCCAAGTACCTGGAGGGCTTTCACGTCAAGTTCGACAACTGGCACAGCACCGACGGCCCCGAGAACCACGAACTGGCCCAGCGCATTTACCTCGACCTCAAAGCCAACGGCCTGATTAGCACCAAAACCATTGAGCAGTTCTTCGACCCTGAAAAGTCGATGTTCCTGCCCGACCGCTTCATCAAAGGCGAATGCCCCAAGTGTGGCGCCAAAGACCAATACGGCGACTCCTGCGAGAGTTGCGGCGCTGTGTACGCCCCCACCGAGCTGAAAAACCCGTATTCGGCGCTGTCGGGCGCCACACCGGTGTTGCGCACCTCTGAACACTACTTCTTCAAACTCAGCGACCCGCGCTGCATCGAGTTCCTGGAAAGCTGGACCAGCGAACCCGGCCACCTGCAACCCGAAGTGCTCAACAAGATCAAGGAATGGTTTGCCAAAGACGAGGAAGGCAACGGCGGCTTGGGAGACTGGGACATTTCGCGCGACGCGCCTTACTTTGGCATTGAAATCCCCGACGCACCGGGCAAATACTTCTACGTTTGGCTGGACGCCCCAATAGGCTACCTCGCCAGCCTGAAAAACCATTTTGCCAAAGGCCAGGCAGCCCAACACTGGCACGCCGCATCGAGCACTGCACAAACCTTCGAGCAGTTCGTGGCCGACCCAGCGGTTGAGCAGGTCCACTTCATCGGCAAAGACATCACCTACTTCCACACCCTGTTCTGGCCGGCCATGCTGCATTTCAGCGGCCGCAAAACACCCAGTCAGGTGAATGTGCACGGTTTCATCACCGTCAACGGCGGCGAGAAGATGAGCAAAAGCCGTGGCACCGGTCTGGACCCATTGAAGTACCTGGGGCTGGGCATGAACCCCGAATGGCTGCGCTACTACCTGGCCGCCAAGCTCAACAACCGGGTGGAGGACGTGGACTTCAACCCCGAGGACTTTGTGGCCCGCGTCAACAGCGATCTGGTGGGCAAGTACATCAACATCGCATCGCGTGCCGCCGGTTTCATCACCAAGCGCTTCGCTGGCCAACTGGGCACCCTGTCGGCCGACGGCGAAGCCCTGCTGGACCACCTGCAACAGGCCGTGCCCGGCATTGCAGAACTGCTGGCAGAACGTGAATACGGCAAGGCTATCCGCGAAACCATGACCCTGGCCGACCGGGTGAACGAGTACGTGGATGCGAACAAACCCTGGGAACTGGCCAAACAAACCGGTATGGACGCCCGCCTGCTTGACGTGTGCAGCACCTGTATTGAAGCCTTCCGCGTGCTGACAACCTTGCTCAAGCCGGTTTTGCCCGCTTTGACCGCACAAGTGGAAACCTTCCTGCAGTGCGAACCGCTCAATTATGTCAACGCTGCCACACCGCTGGGCGCGGGCCACGCCATTGGCGCCTACCAGCACCTGATGCAGCGGGTAGACATCAAGCTGCTCGAAGCCTTGTTCGAACCGCCTGCGGCGCCCGAACCCGAAAAGGTAGTGCCCGGGGGTGAAGAAATGGCCGACACCATCTCCATCGACGACTTCGCCAAGGTCGATTTGCGCATCGCCCAAATCGTGAATTGTGAGCCGGTGGAAGGCTCCACCAAATTGCTGCGCCTGACCTTGGACGTGGGCGAAGGCCGCACACGCAACGTCTTCTCAGGCATAGCCAGCATGTACCAGCCCGAGGACTTGGTCGGCAAGCTGACTGTGATGGTGGCCAACCTCGCGCCGCGCAAGATGAAGTTCGGCGTCAGCGAAGGCATGGTGCTGGCCGCCAGCCACGCCGACGAAAAAACCCAACCCGGCATCTACGTGCTGCAACCGTGGCCGGGCGCACAACCGGGCATGCGCATCCATTGATTGCCCCCTGATCGCTGGGCGCGCTAATATGGCGCATGCTCAAAGGATTGCCCCCCCTGGCGCTGTTCCGGCCCCGCCTGCTCCAAGACCTGCAGGGATACAACCGCGAAAAACTGGTTCGCGACCTGGGCGCAGGCGCCACGGTGGGCATTGTGGCCCTGCCCTTGGCCATGGCATTCGCCATTGCTTCGGGCCTCAAACCCGAGGCTGGGTTGTGGACCGCCATCATTGCCGGTTTTTTGATATCGGCCCTGGGGGGCTCTTCGGTGCAAATTGGAGGCCCCGCCGGGGCTTTCATCGTCATTGTGTACGGCATTGTGGAGCGATACGGGGTTGCCAACCTGTTGATCGCCACCGCCAGTGCGGGCGTTTTGCTTTTTTTGCTCGGTCTGTTCAAGTTGGGCAGTTTGGTGCGCTTCGTGCCCATCAGCGTGGTGATCGGTTTTACCAACGGCATTGCGGTGCTGATAGCCCTGTCTCAGCTGCGCGACCTGCTGGGCCTGAACATAGCCAAAATGCCCGGCGACTTTTTCAACCAGATCGGAACCTTGTCGCGCCACCTGGACACCTTCAACCCTTACGCTTTTGCCCTGGGGGCACTGTGCGTGCTGGGTTTGTTCGTGTGGCCACGCCTTTGGGCCGTGGATTCGGCTTTTCGCAAAAAACTCGATGAAATCAACACCGTGAGCGCGCTTCAGGCCACCTCACGTTTGCCCGCGCCGGTGGTGGCACTCGTCAGCTTGTCACTGCTGGCCTGGGCACTGGACCTGCCGGTGGAAACCATAGGCTCCCGCTTCGGCGGCATCCCCCAAAGCGTTCCCACATTCGAGTTGCCCGAGTTTTCCTGGGAAACCGTCAAACTGCTGGTCACGCCCACACTCACCATTGCTGTTCTGGGGGCGATCGAATCGTTGTTGTGCGCCCGGGTGGCCGACCAGCTGCGCGACGGCCCCAAACATGACCCGAACCAGGAGCTGATGGCGCAAGGCATCGCGAACGCGGTGGTGCCCTTCTTTGGCGGCATGCCAGCCACTGGCACCATTGCCCGAACCGTCACCAACATACGCTCGGGGGCTTTTTCGCCGGTGGCCGGCATGGTGCATGCCGCCACGCTGGCGCTGGTGGTGCTGGTGGCCGCACCCCTGGCCAAACACATTCCACTGGCGGTGCTTGCAGGGGTGTTGCTTTTTGTGGCCTGGAACATGGGCGAATGGCACGAATTTGTGCGCCTACGCCAGTTCACCAACCACTACCGGGTCATGTTGCTGTCCACTTTTTTGGTCACGGTCATTTTTGACCTCACGGTGGCGGTCGAGCTGGGGTTGTTGTTGGCCGTGGTGCTGTTTGTGCGGCGGCAGAGCGATGTGTTCCGGGTTGAACTGGTTTCGCGCAACGGCCAGCAAACCACCTACCGGCTTTTTGGCACCTTGTTCTTTGGGGCGGTCGCCAAGATAGACTCCATCCAGGCAGAGGCCGAAGCGGCTGCACAAGGCAGCCAACTGGTGTTGGACTGCACCCAGCTTGTGTCACTGGACACCACCGGGCTCGACGCCTTGGAGCAACTCCACAAAACCCTGCACGGCCGCAGCGCAACGCTCAGCATGACCGGCCTCAACCCGCAACCTTTGTCGCTGATCGAACGATCTGGATTTGCAAGCAAGCTCCAGCAGCACAGCCCCCACAACCCCTTGCCCGGCGGGTAAAATCAGGGTTTTTGTGCCCACAGGCTTGAGCCATGAATATTTTTGCCCGCCCCCACTACGCTTCCGACGCCACGCAATTCATTGAATCGCTCAAGGCCGCCAAGCCGTCGTTGGAAGCCGAACAACGGCAGGGACGCGCACTGTTGTGGGACAAACACATAGACCTGCAGCAGCAAGACCAGGCCCAGCAGGCCCAAGTGGCCCAAAAGCCCTACGTGTACCAAACCGAACCTTCGCTGCGTTAAGCCCCGCTGGCCCGCAACGCATGTCGGCCGCCCTGCCGCTGCCAGCGGAACTGCAGCCCAGTGCCCAATTGGAGGCACACCTGCCCGATGTGGTCGACCAGGTGGCTCTGGCCCGCCTGTACGGCGAGCCCTTGTTTGCTCTGCCACAAGACTTGTACATACCGCCAGACGCACTCAAGGTGTTCCTGGAAGCCTTTGAAGGCCCGCTGGACCTGCTGCTGTACCTGATACGCAAACAGAACTTCAACATCCTCGACATTCCCTTGGCGGCGGTCACCCGCCAATACCTGGTTTATGTGGATGAGATACGCAACCAGAATCTGGAACTGGCCGCCGAGTATCTGTTGATGGCCGCCATGTTGATCGAGATCAAATCTCGCATGCTGCTGCCCCCAAAAGCCACCACCGAAGGCGAAGAAGCCGCCGACCCGCGAGCCGAACTGGTGCGCCGGCTGCTGGAGTACGAACAAATCAAGCTGGCCGCACAGCACCTGAGTGTGGCTCCGCAATTGGGGCGCGATTTTCTGCGCGCCCAGGTGCATGTGGAACAAACCCTGCACGCCCGCCTGCCTGAAGTCAACGCGTTTGACCTGCAGCAAGCTTGGCACGACATCCTCAAACGCGCCAAGCTGGTGCAACACCACAAAATCAGCCGCGAGGAACTGAGTGTGCG
>JBDKEX010000150.1:0-9915 GCA_039798985.1 Pseudomonadota bacterium
GCATACCGGCATTTTGATTCAATTCGGCCCAATGCTGCTTCGTTTTGCTGGTGGCCAAAAACAGCGCTATTGACTTGGGTCAAAGCAGCGTAACCCCACTGACCCAGCAAGAGTTTGCAGCCTTACCGCCAGGGCGCCGCGCGCTGGAGCGTGTTTACCGAAGCGGATGGGGGCCTGCGCTGTACTACTTGATTGAGATGTGGTGGCTGCGCATGTACTTTCCGCGCAAAACCTACATGGGCACGCGCCGCGCTGAATTCATCTGGGACGGTGTTTTTGTCAGCGTGGTGGCTGCGCTTTGGGTGGCTGGCCTGGTTTGGGCCGCTCTGGTCACGGGCCAATCGGTGGCGCTTTTGGTGGTGGTGGGTTTTGTTGTGCCTTTCCTTTTTTGGAACGCCATGATTGGATTTGTGGTCTATGTGCACCACACCCACACCAGCGTGCAGTGGCACGACGACAAACAGGTCTGGGCCAAGGCCGCGCCATTTGTGTCCACCACCGATCTGGAGTTTCCCTGGAAGCTGGGCGGGCTGATGCACCACATCATGGAACACACCGCCCACCATGTGGACATGGGAGTACCGCTTTACAAGCTCAAACAAGCCCAAAAAAAGCTGGAAGACATGTTGCCCGGGCGCATCATCGTGCAGCAGTTCAGCTGGCGCTGGTATTTTGAAACCGCCCGCAAATGCAAGCTCTACGACTTTAATCAGTGTTGCTGGACCGATTTTCAGGGGCGTCCTGCCAGCGCGCAAGCGCCTGCTCACGCTTAACTGGGGGCCGCCCGTAACAGAATTTCACGCAAAATACAGCAAGGTGCGACAATATCGCCCTACATGACACAAGCTTTTTCAGAACTTTCGCTCGCCGAACCCCTTTCACGCGCCATAGCCGAGATGGGTTTTTCGGCCATGACGCCGATTCAGGCGCAGGCCATTCCCGTGGTGTTGCAGGGCCGCGACGTGATGGGCGCTGCCCAGACCGGTACCGGCAAAACCGCCGCATTTTCGTTACCTTTGCTGCAGCGTATGCTCAAGCACGAGAACGCCTCCACATCCCCCGCCCGCCACCCGGTGCGCGCCTTGGTGCTGTTGCCCACGCGCGAGCTGGCCGATCAGGTGGCCCAGCAAATACAGATGTACGCCAAGTACACCCAGTTGCGCAGTACAGTGGTGTTTGGCGGCATGGACATGAAGCCCCAGACCGCCGAACTGAAAAAAGGCGTTGAGGTGCTGGTGGCCACGCCGGGTCGGTTGTTGGACCATATTGAGGCCAAAAACTGCGTGCTCAACCAAGTGGAATACGTGGTGCTGGACGAGGCCGACCGCATGCTCGACATTGGGTTTCTGCCCGATTTGCAGCGCATTCTGAGCTACTTGCCCAAGCAACGCACCACGCTGTTGTTTTCGGCCACGTTCTCGCCCGAAATCAAACGCCTGGCCAACAGCTATTTGCAGGACCCGGTGACGATTGAGGTGGCCCGTTCAAACGCCACGGCATCTACCATCGAACAGCGTTTTTACCGGGTTGAAGAAGACGACAAACGCCAGGCACTCAAGCAGCTGCTGCGCGAAAAAGACGTGAAGCAGGCGTTTGTGTTTTTGAACAGCAAACTGGGCTGTGCCCGCATGGCGCGCGCTTTGGAGCGCGACGGTTTGAACGCCACCGCCTTGCACGGCGACAAAAGCCAGGACGAGCGGCTCAAGGCTCTAGACGCTTTCAAAAAAGGCGAAGTGGATTTGTTGATCTGTACCGATGTGGCGGCCCGTGGGCTGGACATCAAAGACGTGCCCGCCGTGTTCAACTTGGACATTCCGTTCAACGCTGAAGACTACGTGCACCGCATTGGGCGCACAGGCCGTGCGGGTGCATCGGGGATGGCGGTGTCGTTTGTCAGCGGGAAAGATTCCAAGCTGCTGGCCGATATTGAAAAATTGATCGGTAAAAAGGCCGAAGTTGAGCCGCTGGAGTTGGAGAGCGACCGCCGCCGTTTTGGGGGCGACCCAGGGCGACAAAACGACGGTCAACGGCTGTGGAGCCAAGAGCCTGCCAGCGAGCACCGCCGTGAGCGGCAGGTGCGCGCCCACTCCCCGCGCGCGCCTGCGGACCCCTTGTTTGACAAGCCCTACGAGCCCAGTTTGGCGGCCGACACCAAGCCGTCTTGGGAGGCAAGTGCTCGCCCCGCAGCGGCAAAAGGTTTGTCGGCTTACATCAAGCCCAAGCGCAAGGTGGCTGCCTTGTTCAAGGCAGTTGAGCCGGCCGAGGCCGACTGACACGCCTGGTTTAAAGGCGGCTCGGGGTCAGGCGCCGGGTGCTTGCGCCTGCGGGCAAGGCACCTGAATCACATTGACGCGGGGTGGGCCGAGCTCGTTTGCGGGGGCTGACAACTGGGCGGCGCTCAGGCAGCCGCCCCACACACAGCCGGTGTCCAAAGCCAGCAAATCAGGGCGTTGTACGAGCCCCAGGGTTGACCAGTGCCCGAACGCAATTGGCGTACCGGCGCTGCGGCGCTCGGGCACGTCAAACCAAGGCAGGTAGCCTTCTGGGGCCGCACCTGCACTGTCTTTGGTGGCAAATTCCATCACCCCTGCCGGACTACAAAAGCGCAAACGCGTCAGCGCGTTGATGACCACACGCCACCGGTCGGGCCCGTGCAACGCATCGTTCCACTGGTCGGGGAGGTTGCCGTACATGGTTTGCAAAAAACCGGGGCCGTCGGTGCTGGCCAGCATGCCGCTGACTTCGCGGGCCAGGGTCAGGGTCTGTTCTGCGGTCCATTGTGGCAGCACGCCCGCGTGCACCAGCAGCCAGCCCTGCACCTGAAGGGCCAAGGGGCGTTGCCGCAGCCATTGCAGCAGGTTGGCCCGGTCGGGGGCTTGCAATATTCCGTCCAAAGTGTCGCTGCGGTGGGCCTTGCGAACCCCTTGTGCCACGGCCAGCAAGTGCAAGTCGTGGTTGCCCAACAAGCAGTGGGCCGAACTGCCAAACCCAATCAAGCGGCGCAGCACGGCCAGCGAATCGGGGCCTCGGTTGACCAAATCGCCCAGGCAATACAAAGTGTCCCGGCTGGGGGAAAAGTCTATCGTTTGCAAGAGGTGCTGAAAAGGGGCGTCGCAGCCCTGCAGGTCGCCAATGAGGTACAGTGCCATGCACAAATTATGGATGTTCTGCTGATTGTCTTTTTAACGCTGCTCAACGGCGCGTTCGCCATGTCTGAGCTGGCTTTGGCGGCCAGCCGCAAGGCGCGTCTGAACGCCATGGCCGAAAGCGGCGACAAGGGTGCACAAACCGCTCTCAAACTGCTGGAGAATCCGACCCAGTTTTTGTCGTCGGTGCAGGTGGGCATCACGTCCATCGGCATGCTCAACGGGATTGTGGGCGAGGCCGCTTTCAGTGCAGGCCTGGAAGCGTGGCTGATGGCCCTGGGTTTGCCTGAAGCGTCGGCCAACATCAGCGCCACGGCAATTGTGGTCGTGGTGATTACATTTGTGACGATTGTGTTCGGCGAGCTGGTGCCCAAGCGCATTGGCCAGATGTACCCCGAAACCGTGGCACGCTGGGTGTCGCGGCCCATGGCGGGCGTTGCGGTAGGGGCCAAGCCTTTTGTGATGCTGTTGGCAGCCACCACGCAGGGCGTGCTCAAGTTGCTGCGCATGGACAACAACGCGGTGCAACATGTGACCGAAGAGGAAATCAATGCCAGCCTGGAAGAGGGCGTGGGCGCTGGCATTATTGAGGAGCAAGAGCACCAGATGGTGCGCAACGTGTTTTTGCTTGACGACCGGCAGTTGACCAGCATCATGGTGCCGCGTTCCGACGTGGAATGGCTGGACCTGGCCGATACGCTGGAGCAGGCCTTGGACAAGACCCGTGCGGGGGGGCATTCGTGGTACCCGGTGTGCCGTGGCGGCTTGGACGATGTGGTGGGCGTGATTCATTTGCCGGTGTTGATGGCTTTGAGTCGGCAAAAACCCTTGCAGGAACCTTTGAACCCCGCCATGGAGCCGCTGCCCGTTGCCACGCCCGGGACACCTGCGCCGGGTTGGCACCGGCATGCGCAGCCGGCTGTTTTTGTGCCCGAAACCTTGACCGGTATGGAGCTGTTAGAGCAATTCCGGGCTCGCGCCACTCGCCTGGTGTTTGTGGTGGACGAATACGGGGTGGTGCAAGGTTTGCTGACGCCCTTGGACATGCTGGAGGCGATCACAGGCGAGTTGTCGCCGGAGCAGCCGCACGAAGCCTGGGCCACCCGCAGGGAAGACGGGGCTTGGCTGGTGGATGGCGCCATGCCTGCGCACGAGCTCAAGGCCCGCCTGGACATCGATGCTTTGCCCGATGAAGACCGTGAACGCTACAACACAGTGGCCGGTTTGATGCAAACCGTGGCCGGTGATCTGCTGGCCGAAGGCGATTCGGTGGAGGTGGCCGGTTGGTGCTTCAGCGTGTTGCGGCTGGAGGGCCGTCGGATTGATCAAGTGCTGATAACCCGTTCAACCGAGTCCGTTGAAACGCAGCCGTTTGACGGTGGCCCCCAGGCCATGCTGTGAAGCCCATAACCCTGGCATCTGCAAGTTAAACAAACGTTTGATTTGTTCGGTAGAATGGCCGCATGAGTTCTGCCACGCAGCCCAATCACACCCATGCGAACGATGCCCTGCACAGCCGCGCCGACGGTGAGGACAGCCGCAGGCGTTTGATGTTGGCTGGTTTGCGCTTGTTCGCTGAAAAAGGTTTTGCGGCCACGTCGATACGGGAATTGGCGCTGGCCGCCGAAGTGAATGTGGCCGCCATCAGCTACTACTTTGGGGACAAAGCGGGCCTGTACCGCGCTGTATTTTTGGAGCCGGCGCATGACCCACAAGAGGAGTTGACCCGGTTGGCCCACCCCGGTTTGCCGTTGGATGCGATGCTCGACGGTTATTTTCAGCTCTTTTTGGCCCCGTTGAGCGACGGCGAAATGGCCAGGCTTTGTGTGAAGTTGCGCATGCGCGAAATGCTGGAACCCACCGGGCTGTGGCAAGAGGAAGTGCGCTCGGGCATACAGCCCATGCACAACCTGCTGGTGGGCGCGCTGTGCCGCCACATGGGTTTACTTCACCCCGACGATGAGCTGCACCGTTTGGCCTTTTCAATCGCTGCCTTGGGTGTGTATTTGCACGTGGGACAGGATGTGATGGAGGCCTTGACACCACAGCTTGCCCAATTCCCCCAGGCGGTGCCCGCTTGGAGAACTTTTTTGGTGCGACAAGCCGAGGGCATGGTTCGCGCCGAACACCTGCACCGCCAAAACCCGGAGAACACAAACAAGTGAAAACCACTTTCTTTACCCAGCGTTCTACCAAGGGGTGGCGCCTGCTGGCGGGACTGGCCGCCTTGGGGTTGGTCCATCCGTTGTGGGCCGCTGATGCGCCCACACCCCAACCGAGCCGTGCGGTTGACGCAGCGCTGGCCAGCCAGTGGCAAGCGCCTTTGCCCCATGGTGGGCAGGGCGAAGCCCTTGTGGGTTGGTGGCAGCGCTTGGGCTCTCCCACGCTGGTGGCACTGGTGAGTGCTGCCCAAGAAGCCAGCCCCGACGTGGCCAGCGCACGCCAGCGCTGGGCCCAGGCCCAGGCCGGGTGGCTGGGGGCCGAAGCGGCAACGGGGCCTCAGTGGCAGGCCACCGCAGGCGCCGTACGCACCCGGCCCGATTTGGCCACACCAGCGTTGACCCAAGTCAGCCTTGGCATGGGCATGAGTTGGGAATGGGACCTGTGGCAAGGCCAAAATGCCGCACAACACAGCGCCCAGCAGCGTTTTCAGGGCGCACAAGCCCAGTGGCATGACGCACGTGTGGCAACGGCTGCCACCACTGCACAGGCCTATTTTGAGTGGCGGTTCTGCGATGCCCAATCCCGATGGACCGAGGCGCAGGCCGGTTCAGCCCTTGAAACCGCTCGACTCAACGCTCTGGCCGAGAAGGCCGGTGCCTTGCCAGCCGCGGTTGCGCAACAAGCAGAAGCTGCTGCCCGCCAGTTCCGGGTACAGGCGCTGGGCACCCGTGCCCAGTGCGACCGTGCCATCAAAGCATTGGTGGCGTTGACCGCCTGGGACGAGTCCACCCTGCGTCAACGGCTGGCGGCAGAACCCCTTTCAGAACCCAAGGCTGAGGCCTGGGCTTTGGCGGTGCCTTCGGTGCCCGGACAAGCCTTGGCGCAACGACCCGATGTGGCCGCTGCGGCCCGCGAACTGGAGGCCAGTGCAGCCGATGTGAAAGAACGCGATGCCGACCGTTACCCCCGTGTGGCTTTCAACGGCTCTTTGAGCGCAGCCGCCTTGCGCAGTGGCGCAGTCAGCTTGGACGGCGGCCTGTGGTCGTTTGGGCCCTTGCAGGTCTCTTTGCCTTTGTGGGACGGCGGCCGGCGGCGGGCCAATCTGGCGGCAGCACGCGCCCGTTACGATGATCAACGGGTGATTTTCCAGGCCAAAGTACGGCAAGCTGTGAGCGAGGTGGAAGATGCCCTGGTGCGTTTGCAGAGCGCTGAAGCCCGCCGCGGTGAGTGGATCGGGGTTTTGGACTCACGCCAGCGCGTTCACGCAGCCACCACGGCCCGCGAAAAAGTGGGCATGGCAGCGCGGCTGGAAGTAGAAGAAACCCACCGCGCCCTGCTGCAAGCCCAAATGTCCCACACCGAGGTATTGCGCGAGCAAGTGACCGCGTGGATTGCCCTGTACCGGGCCTTGGGTGGCGGGTGGAACGCAGAAACCCTCGGCCCCGAACCCCTGCAAGCCACCCGTTGACACGTTTGCCGTGCCCTCACCCCATTTTTACAAGCTTTCAAAATGAACACCCCTTCCTCTTGCGTTTCCAACGTTGCTCAAACGCCTGCGCGTGCCTGGGCCATTTCGGGAGTGTGCGCAGTTGCCTTGGCTGCTGCGGCTGTGTTGGGCAGTTGGCCCGCAGGCGCACAACCAGCCGAGGGCAAAAAGCCCGCCCAAGCCGCGGGCAAGGCTGCCTTGACGGTGCAAGTGGTGTCGCCCCAGCAGTCTTCGGTGCCCGAGGTTTTGTCGGTCAGCGGCAACGTGGCGCCATGGCAAGAGGCCGTGGTGGGCTCGGAAGTCAGCGGTTTGCGCTTGGCTGAGGTGCTGGTAGAAGTAGGGCAAGCGGTTCAAAAAGGCCAGTTGTTGGCCCGTTTTTCAGATGCCACTGTGCGGGCTGATCTGGCGCAGGCCGAAGCCGGGTTGGCAGAAGCCCAGGCCCAGTTGAGCGACGCCCAAGCCAATGCACGCCGGGCCCGCGAACTGGATGGCACCGGCGCCTTGAGCGCGCAAAACGTGCAGCAGCTGGTCACCGCCGAGTTGACTGCGCGTGCCAGAGCCGCTTCCTTGGAAGCTGCGGTGCAAAACCAACGCCTGCGACTGAGCCAGACCGAGGTCAAAGCGCCTGACAGTGGCATCATCAGCCAACGCACTGCCACCGAGGGCGCGGTGCCCGGCAACGGCCACGAGTTGTTTCGCTTGATACGCGGGGGCCGCCTCGAATGGCGGGCCGAAGTGCCATTTGCCGACTTGGCCCGTTTGCGCAGCGGCCAAAAAGCCACGGTTCGTTTGCCGGGGGGGGGCGCCGTGTCAGGTGTGGTGCGCAAGATCGCCCCAACCGTGGACATGGCCACCCGCAACGGTTTGGTCTATGTGGATTTGCCGGCCCGGCAGGAGGCGCTGCGCGCGGGCATGTACTTGCGCGGCGAGTTCCGTTTTGAAGCCAAATCGGCTTTGACGGTGCCCGCTTCTGCGGTGATTTTGCGCGATGGCTACGACGTGGTGATGCGTGTGGACGGCGACAACAAAGCCCGCGAAACCAAGGTCAAGGTCAGCGCCCGCGACGGGGACCGCGTGGCCTTGGAAGGCCTGCCTCCCGACGCCCGCGTGGTGCTGCGCGGCGGGGCCTTCTTGTCTGACGGTGACACTGTGCGGGTGGTGCAATGAACGTCTCTTCCTGGTCCATCCGCAACCCGATTGCGGCCATCATGGTGTTTGTTCTGCTGACCCTTGCGGGGGCAGCCAGCTTCAAGGCCATGAAAATCCAGAACTTCCCCGATCTGGAATTGCCGACCGTTTCTGTCACGGCGTCTTTGCCGGGGGCCTCGCCCTCGCAAATGGAAACCGAGGTGGCGCGCAAGATTGAGAACTCGATTGCCACGTTGCAGGGCGTCAAGCACATCATGACCAAGGTGCAGGACGGATCTGTCACCATCACCGCCGAATTCAGGCTGGAAAAGCCCACGCAAGAGGCGGTAGACGAGGTGCGCGATGCGGTCAACCGTGTGCGCTCGGATTTGCCGGGCGAAATGCGCGACCCGCAAGTGACCAAGCTCAACCTCTCGGGTGCGCCTATTCTGACCTACACCGTGGCCACGCCCCGTTTGGACGACGAGGCGCTGAGCTGGTTTGTGGACAACGATGTGACCAAGGCCCTGCTGAGTGTCAATGGGGTGGGTTCGGTGGCGCGTGTGGGGGGTGTGACCCGCGAGGTGCGCGTGGAACTGGACCCCGAGCGCTTGCGTGCGCTGGGCGCCACGGCAGCCGATGTGTCCCGCCAGCTGCGTGCGGTGCAACGCGAGTCCTCGGGTGGCCGAATGGAACAAGCCGGCAGCGAACAAACCGTGCGCACCATTGCCACGGTGCGCTCGGCGGCTGAACTTGCGGCCCTGGACATTCCCCTGCCCGACGGGCGGCGGGTGCGGCTCGAGCAGGTGGCACAAGTCAAGGACACGGTGGCCGAACGCCGCAGCATTGCGTTGCTCAACGGCCAGCCGGTGGTGGGGTTCGAGATCACCCGCAGCAAAGGCGCCAGCGAACTGGAAGTGGACGCAGGCGTGTACAAGGTGCTGGACCAACTGCGCGAGGCCCATCCCGACGTGACCTTTGAACAGGCCTTCAACTGGGTCGATCCGGTGGCCGAAAACTACGAAGGTTCACTGGCCCTGCTGTACGAAGGCGCGGTGCTTGCCGTGATCGTGGTGTGGTTCTTTTTGCGCGACTGGCGGGCCACCTTTGTGGCGGCCACGGCCTTGCCTCTCTCGGTGATTCCGGCCTTTGTGGGCATGTGGTGGCTGGGTTTTTCCATCAACGTGGTCACGCTGCTCAGCCTGTCGCTGGTGATCGGCATTTTGGTGGACGACGCGATTGTCGAAATCGAGAACATCGTCCGCCATTTGCGCATGGGCAAGTCGCCCTACCAGGCCGCCATGGAGGCGGCCGATGAAATTGGCCTGGCCGTGATCGCCACCACATTCACCTTGATCGCGGTGTTTCTGCCCACCGCGTTCATGAGCGGCATTCCTGGCAAATTTTTCAAACAGTTCGGCTGGACGGCAGCAATTGCCGTGTTTGCCTCGCTGGTGGTGGCCCGCATGCTCACGCCCATGATGGCGGCCTACCTGCTCAAGCCGTTGGTCAATATTGGCGAACCGCCAGACGGGTGGTTCATGGCCCGCTACATGCGGGTGGTGGCATGGTGCACCAAGCACCGCATTGTCACCATGGGTGCGGCGGCGGCGTTTTTTGTGGGGTCGATTTCGCTGGTGCCTTTGCTGCCCACAGGCTTCATTCCAGCCGATGATTTTGGCCAAACCCAGGTGAGCATTGAACTACCGCCGGGCAGCACCTTCAAGGATACCCTGGCTGCAGCCGAGCAAGCGCGCGCCCTGGTGGAGCAAAACCCCCATGTCAAACGCGTGTACACCGCGGTCGGGGGCGGGGCCTCCGGCGCCGACCCTTTTGCGGGCGGTGGTGCCGCTGAGGTGCGCAAAGCCACACTGACGCTGACGCTCACCCCACGCGCCGAACGGTCAGGCACCCGCAAGCAGGCGATTGAGTTTGACCTGCGTGAACGCATGGCTGCCCTGCCCGGGGCCCGCGTCAAGGTGGGCTTTGGCG
>JBDKEX010000151.1:0-3683 GCA_039798985.1 Pseudomonadota bacterium
TATGGAAGGGTACCGAAAATCGCGCGCTGGAGCCCAAGCAAGGTCCCGACCCTCGCGCCTGATCACATTGTAGTCACAGCCCAGCTAAACCATGGGCTGATAAACTGGATTGGTGGGCAACAGGAGTCATTTCATGAGCGTTTCGGGTTGGATTTTTACGGGCAGCTTGCTGATCGCCGGGCTTTACATCGTCAGTTTGTACAACCGGCTGGTGGGGCTCAAACACGGCGTTGAAAAAGCCTGGGCCAACATTGACGTGGTGCTCAAGCAACGGCACGACGAATTGCCCAAACTGGTGGAAGTGTGCAAACAGTACCGGCAGTTTGAACAAGCAACGCTGGAGCGGGTGATTGCCGCCCGCAACCAAGTGCAAAGCGCCCGCGAAGCCCAGGATGTAGCAGGGCTGGGCCGCGCCGAAGGGCAACTGCGCACCGGCCTGGGGCAGCTGTTCGCGGTGGCCGAAGCCTACCCCGAGCTGCGCAGCAATGAACACTTCAGCCAGTTGCTGGCCCGCGTCAGCCAACTCGAAAACGTGATTGCCGACCGCCGCGAGCTGTACAACGAATCGGTCAACCTCAACAACGTGCGCATCGAGCTGTTCCCGGACCGCATCGTGGCGGGTTGGTTTGGTTTTGGGCCACGCAAACTGCTGGAATTCGCCGCCGCAGAAAAGACCGATGTGGACTTGAAAACCTTGTTCGGTTGACGCCATGCGGGGTTCGCTGCTGCGAGCGGCCGATGGTTTTTTGACCGGCGGCGGCTACTTGACGCTGCTGATGGTGAGCGCCGGCATTGACACGCCCGAGGCCTGGCGCTGGACGCTGCCGGGTGTTGCAGTCTTGGCCTTGGTGGGCTGGCGCGGTGCGCTGAAACGCTCGCGGGCCGTGGCCGACACGCCCACCTCCACCATTGCAGCGGCCGCACAAGGTTATGTGGAATTGCAAGGCCGCGGGGAAGCCCAGGAGGGCATGCCGCTGTTGTCGCCGGTGCACCTGTTGCCCTGCGTTTGGTACCACCACAAGGTTGAAAAAGAGCAGAACGACAAATGGGTTGTCGAGTCCACCGAAACCTCCACCGCCTCTTTCTGGATCAACGACGGCACAGGGCGCTGCCTGGTGGACCCCGAGGAGGCCGAGGTGCTGACACAACGCACCGACAGCTGGCGCAGCGGCAACCGCCGATACACCCAACGTTTGTTGTTGGCGGGTGAAGCGCTGTACGCCTTGGGGCATTTCGGCACCGAAGGCGCGGCCACACTGGCCTTGAGCGAACGCGAAGACATGGCCCGCCTGCTGACCGAATGGAAAGAGGACATGCCTGCCTTGGTTGCCCGGTATGACCGCAATGGCGACGGCACGATTGACCTGGAGGAGTGGGAGGCAGCGCGGGCCGACGCCTTGGCCGCCGTGCAGGCCGAGCACCGGCACCGGCGTGCCATGCCCGACACCCACACGCTCAACCGCAACACCGGTGGGCGCCCTTTCATCATTTCCTCATTGGCCGCTGCGCGGGTGGAGCGGCGTTACCGGTGGTGGACCCTGGGCCACGTCGCGGTGTTCTTGGCCTCGTTGGGCGGTTGCGGCTACGTCTGGAACCTTTGAACCCGTCGCGCCCGGGCCATGCCCCAGTTGACAAGCCGCCCATCACTCATTTACCATGGTGAACATTCATTCACTTTTTGGTTAGTTGATTCCCCATGACCGACGACAAGCACCTCAGCGCCCTGCGGGTCTACTGGAAGGAACACAAAGCGTTTCCGTCCATGGCCAAACTGGCGGACGTGCTCGGCCTGAGTTCATCGGGTGGGGTGTTCAAGGTGGTGGGCCGCTTGGTCGATGCCGGTTATTTGGAGCGGGTTGACGGGCGCATTGCACCGTCACGCGACTTTTTTGCCCTGCCGGTGCTGGGCAAGGTGCGGGCTGGGCTGCCACAAATGGAAGACCAGACCGCCGGGCTGGAAGCCGTGGGGGTAGAAGACTACCTGATACGCCACCCCGAGCGCACCGTGTTTTGCCGCGTCCGCGGCGACTCCATGAAAGACGCGGGCATGCTGGACGGCGACATGGTCGTGGTCGAGCGCAACCGCCCCACCAAGGCGGGCGACATTGTGGTGGCTCTGGTGGACAACGAGTTGACCGTCAAATACCTGTTCCCTCTCAAGGGGTCAGGCGGCTGGGTGCTCAAGCCAGCCAACCCCGATTACCCAGACATCGTGGCCAAACAATCGTTGGAAGTATTGGGCGTGGTGGTCGGCTTGTTCCGGCGCCACGACTGATTTCGCAGTCAATAGAAAAAGGAAAGCAACATGAGCTTCAAAGCCTGGATTCGAAAACTCACCGGCAAAGGCGGGGCGCTCAACCGCGCCAGCACCGTTCGCGACGTGTGCCGCCTCAACACCATTGCCGTGGCAGCACGGGTGTCGGTTTACGAGCTGGATTGAAAATCTGCGTGTCAATGGATCGATTCCTTCCAAAAGCAGCCACTGTTCAACGACCAACTGTTTTCTAAAAAAAATCTGCCGCTAAAAGCCAAGTTCGAGGTAAGCTGAAGAGGCTGCGCAGGCATGTGCCCAGGGAGCTTTAAATGATTGAGATTGAAAAAGGATCGGCCAGCGTCTACGATGACATTGGACTGTCCGCCGCCGCTGAAATGCAGGTGAAAGCAACCCTTGCTTCCAAGATCAGCGAAGCGAGGATGTTGGAGTTCATGAATCGTTTTGGGCGGGATGTCGAAATAGTCGTGCGCAAGCCATCACGACCTCGCGCCGTAGGTCGCACCAGCGTGGTTTTCGCCTAACAAGTAGCGCCAAGCATCGATGCTGGCGATGGACCAGACCTCGGCGCTGTCCGTCGCGACACATGTGCCATACTTTGGCAGCATTGGGTATTTCATCCGTTTATGTACGGCGAAGATGGCTTGAACGCAGATCATGCCCGGGTCCCACCAACTTGCAAAACCATGAGCACTCCAGCCCTGCGCCCGCGTGAGCGCGATGCATTGATCCAATCCCTCCGCGCTGGCGTTACACCGCTGTTGGGAGCCAAACACATACAGGTGGGCCGGGACTCTGAAATGGCCGCGATGGAAACCAGCTTAGAACGCATTGCAAGCGGGGGCAGTGTTTTCAAACTGGTGGTGGGTGAATATGGCGCTGGCAAAACCTTTTTCATGAACGTGGTGCGCGGCAGCGCGATGGAACGCCAAATTGTGGTGGCCCACGCCGACCTCAACCCCAGCCGCCGCCTGCATGCCACCGGCGGCGAAGCCCGCAGCTTGTATGCCGAGCTGATGAAAAACTTGGCTACCCGCGTCAAGCCCGACGGCGGCGCATTGGGTACGGTGGTCGAAAAATTCATCACCACCGCCGTTGCGCAAGCCCGACAAACCGGGGCCAAGCCCGAAGCCGTCATTCACGAAAAGCTGGCACGTCTGAGCGATTTGGTCATGGGCTACGACTTTGCAACCGTGATTGCCGCGTATTGGCGTGCTTATGAAACAGGCAACGACATACTGAAAGACAACGCCATACGTTGGCTGCGCGGTGAATACACAGCCAAGACCGATGCACGCAAAGCCTTGGGCGTGCGCGAAATCATTGACGATGCCGCCGTTTACGACCAGCTCAAGCTCATGGCTACGTTTACCCGGCTGGCGGGCTACCAAGGGTTGCTGGTGTGCATTGA
>JBDKEX010000152.1:0-3307 GCA_039798985.1 Pseudomonadota bacterium
GCCCTGCTTGCACCACGCCACCCACGGTTTGCGCCACCAAACCCACCACCTGCCCCTTGGCTGGCGACTTGATTTCGGTTCTGTCCAAATCTGCGCTGACCGATTTGAATTTTTCGGCATCAGACTGCACTTCACGCGTCACATCGCTCAATTGAGTCTCAACCTCTTTGCGGTATTCCTGCTGCTTGGCCACGGCGCGTTGGCGCAATTCAGCCACCGCCTGCCGTGCACGCGTGGCATTCCCCAACAAATCGGCCACACTGGCTTGCCCTTCGGCCACGCTCCGCTCCAACTCCAACTGGCGATTGCGAGGTGCGTAACCTTCCTTTACCAATTCGCGCGTGTTTTTCAGTTCCTCTTGCAGCAGTTCCAGCTGGCTGCGTCGGCTGTTTAGCATGCTCTCGTAAGACTGCAACAATCCTTGCTGGCCCAGTATGTTTTCTTCCATGCTTTGCAAATCGGCTTTCAAAGCCGCTCGGCGCGAACGAAGCAACTGCTCTTGCGTCTGCATTTGGCTTTGAATCAAAGGGTCGCTGGCTGCGGCTTTCAGGTCAGCATGGTAGGCAATGCCTGCTGCGCCAGACTGTTCTGCCAACAAGCGCCCCTCCATGGCCCGCAACCCCAAATACCGCTGCCTAACCGCCTCGTAATTGGCCTTGGCCACCGCAGAATCCAGCTCAATCAAGACTTGGCCTTCCTGCACCACATCGCCCTCTCGCACCAGCACTTGCTTAACAATACCGCCAGAGAGGTGTTGGATTGCTTTTCTCTTGGTGTCTATGGAAACCATGCCCTGCGCAGGCACACCCTCGTCCAGTGGCGCCAAACCGGCCCACAACAAAAAACCGCCGAAACCCACGCCCAATGCCCACAGGCCTACGCGCGCTGCTCTGCCGGTATCGGTTGGGGCTTGCGTGGGGTTTGATTGCTTGTTCAACATCTTTTTCTCTCAATTCAAAGAAGGGGATCCTGCGCCCCGGGGTGGCACCACGGCAGCGCCGGTGGCAGCCGGTTTTAGGCGAGCAATCACCTCGTCGCGCGGCCCCTGCTGAACCACCTTGCCTTCACGCAGCACCACCAACTGGTCGGCCAACTGCACCACGCCAGGCCGGTGGGTAATAAGCACCACCACCTGCCCTTGTGCTTTCATGTTTTGAACGGCCCGCATCAAAGCAGCTTCGCCCACGTCGTCTAAATTGGCATTGGGTTCGTCCAACACCATCACCACGGGTTGCCCATACAAGGCCCGGGCCAGTGCCACACGCTGCCGTTGCCCGCCCGACAGCAGCTGCCCTGCTTCGCCCATGGGTGTGTCGTACCCTTTTGGGAACCGCAAAATCATTTCATGCAAGCCAGCGGCTTGGGCTGCATTCACCACGAGTTGAGACTCAACTTCGCCAAAACGGGCAATGTTTTCAGCAATCGATCCATCAAACAACTCAATGTCTTGGGGCAGGTACCCCACGTAGGGCCCGAGTTCCGCGCGGCTCCAGGTGTCCAAGGGCTTGCCGTCCAGCAGCATTTCGCCTTCCACCTGGGGCCATATACCCAAAATCACCCTGGCGAGCGTAGACTTGCCCGACCCCGAGGGCCCCATGACCACGGTGACCGTACCGGGCAAAAAGTCCAAATCAATGCCTTGCAAGATCGGCTGGGCACGGCCCTCGGCCCGGGCAACGATTTGACGCAGCGCCAAATGCCCTTGTGGCGGCGCCTTGTGCAAGGCCGCATCGCGTTCAGGGTGTTGCAGCAGCAAGTGCTCCAATCGTTCAAACGCACCCCTTACACCCAAAAACTGCCGCCAAATGCCCACTATCTGGTCTATCGGCGCCAGCGCTCGGGTCATCAATACGTTGGCGGCAATCATGCTGCCGGGTGACAACTGGCCGTCTATCACCAACAAGGCCCCAGCGCCCAGCGCCATAGATTGTTGTATGTAGCGCAGCCCCTTGCTCAGTGCGGTTATTTTGTGGTTCAGGGCATGGCTGTCGCCGTGCAAGGCCATGTAGTTGCTGTACCGCGCCCACCAGCGCCCCAACAAATGCGGCAACATGCCCATGGACTCCACGGCCTCCACATTGCGCAATTTGCTTTGTAAAAACTGGGCGGCTTCGGCCTGCGACTCTTGTGCCGCCTTGGCCGGTGCCACCGTGCGCCGGTGGCCAAACCAAGCCAAGGCCGCCTGCAACAGCGCAAAACCAATCGCCAAAAAACCCAAAAATGGATGCAGCAAAAACAAAACACCAATGTATATGGGCGTCCAAGGCGAATCAAAAAACGCAAAAACACCATTGCCCGTTATGAATTGACGCAACTCGGTCAAGTCGGCAAAAGCCCTAGAAGGGTTGCCTCCGGCTTGGCTCAAGTTCGACTCAAAACTGGCGTTGAATACACGTGTGCTCAAAACCTCATCCAGCCGAACACCGGTTCTGACCAACAGCCGTGAACGTGACCACTCCGAAAAACCAATCACCACAAAAAAGAAAAGCGTGATCACAGACACCGCAAGCAAGGTCACCTCGCTGCGGCTCACCATCACCCGGTCATACACCTGCAACATATACAAAGTGGGGGCCAGCATCAGCACGTTGGCCACTGCACTGAACAAACCCACCACCGCAAATTCCCGCCTAAAGGCCCACAAAGTTGCCGTCAATTCGCTTCGGGCAAAAAACCCTTTGCCCTGTTGTTTCATGGCCAGTTCTTTCATGTTCAAACCGCCTTTGCCTGTTGGGCAGAGGCTGTGCCTTGCGCTTGCGCTTGACCTTGTGCGGCAGCCTTTTGCAAGGCCGCTATCACTTCGTCTTTGGGGCCAAAAGCTTGTTGTTGGCCGTCTCGCATCACCAACATCTTGTCGGCCACCCCTAAAACACTGGTTCGGTGCGTCATCACTACCACCGTGGTCCCTATCGACTTGGCGTTTGCAATCGCCTGGGCCAAGGCGGCGTCGCCTGCCTCATCCAAACTGGCGTTGGGTTCATCCAGCACCAACAAAACCGGTTCGCCATACAAAGCCCTGGCCAAGGCCACGCGCTGCCGTTGCCCTCCCGACAACCTGGCCCCGTCGCGCCCCAGCGGCGTGTCCAAGCCTTGGGGCAGGCTGCCCACCAAGGGTTGCAAACCCACCGCGTTTATAGCGGCTTGCAGTTTCGCTGGGCTGGGTTCGCCAAAACGCGAAATATTGTCAGCCAAAGTACCGTCCAGCAGCTCTACCGACTGGGGCACGTAACCCACATGGGGCCCCAGTTCGGCCTTGTTCCAGGTGTAAACATCTACGCCATCGAGCCTGACTTTGCCCTGAAGGGCC
>JBDKEX010000153.1:0-7575 GCA_039798985.1 Pseudomonadota bacterium
GCCAGCTCCATGTCGGTGGCGGTTTTGGGAAAACTCACCGCCACGTAATCGGCGCGCAGGCCCATGGCGGTTTTGATGTCTTCCATGTCCTTG
Source organism: Pseudomonadota bacterium (assembly GCA_039798985.1). Classification (GTDB taxonomy): domain Bacteria; phylum Pseudomonadota; class Gammaproteobacteria; order Burkholderiales; family Burkholderiaceae_C; genus JBDKEX01. The sequence goes on from JBDKEX010000153.1 coordinate 94, forward strand.
GCGGTCAGGGCCGGCGCGGTCAGGCCACCGCCCTGTTTGTTGATGCCCTTGTTGTTGGACAGCTCGCCGCCCAACACCACTTGGGTGTGCACCGCCTGGCCCAATACGCGGGTCACCTTCATCACAATCAGGCCGTCGTTCAACAGCAACACGTCGCCCGGCTTCACGTCCCGTGGCAGCTCTTTGTAGTCCAAGCCCACACCAAACTGGTCACCGGGTTCGGTGCGGTCTGCGTCCAGCACAAAATCTGCGCCGTCTTCCAAGAAGACTTTGCCTTCGGCAAATTTACCGACCCGGATTTTGGGGCCTTGCAGGTCGGCCATGATGGCCACTTCGCGCCCTGCACGTTTGGCGGCAATGCGCACCAACTCAGCGCGGTCGATGTGGTCCTGGGCTTTGCCGTGTGAAAAATTCAAACGCACCACGTTGACGCCAGCCCGAATCATGGCCTCCAGCAGTTCAACGTCGCTGGAAGCAGGGCCAAGGGTGGCAACGATTTTGGTGGCGCGTAAGGGCATATTGACAATTTCCAATGTAATTGAGTTTCAAATTATCAGGCAAGGAAGTTACCTTGTTGGTACAACTTGCATGAAGCTGACATGGCGAACTGTACGCTGATGGCATTGCATCAGGCAAAACACCCATCGAACGGCCTTCCCCACCATGCCTTGCACTGGCGGTTCCCAGCTGAAACGGCGGGCCGTTTTTTATTAATCTAATAATCATTAGAATATAAAAATGGACAAAAGACAGCTCAAAAATCTGTTGTACGAACAGGTGGCCCGCATAGGCAAAGCGGTGGCCAGCCCCAAACGGCTGGAGCTGCTGGAGTTGCTGGCGCAGGGCGAAAAATCGGTTGAGCAGTTGGCGCAGGAGTTGTCCATCGACATCAAGCTGGCCAGTGCGCATTTGCGGACTTTGCGCGAGGCCCGGTTGGTGACATTTCGCAAAGAGGGTACTTTTGCCCACTACCAGCTCACCGGCGACGATGTGGCCGCCCTGTGGGTGAAGATGCGTGAAGTGGCCGGTGAACACCTCATAGAGTTGCGCATGGCCCTGGACCAAATGGTGGCCGAGCCTTCCAAGCTGTTGGGCATGGACCGCAACCGCTTGCTGCACAGCGCCCAAAGGGGCGATGTTGTGGTGATTGATGTGCGCCCCCGCGCCGAATACGAACGGGCCCACCTGCCCTTTGCCCGTTCCATGCCGGTGCACGAGATTGCCAGCCGCATTGCAGAGTTGCCCCCAGACCGGGACATTGTTGCCTATTGCCGCGGGCCCTTTTGCTTGTTTTCAGAAGAGGCCTACCAGCTGCTCACCCACAAGGGCTACCGGGTGCACAAGCTGCCTGATGGCGTGTGCGAATGGCAGGCGGCCGGCATGCCCCTTGTGGTGCCATGATGCAACACCCCGAGGCGCTGCCCGCCACCGCCCAGTACCGGCTCGGCATTCGGCCCAACCTGAGCCAGTTTTTGCACCAGCTGCTGCAGGTTTGGTTGGTGGGCCTGACGCTGGGCATGATGCGCACCGTGGTGCCCGCACTGGCCGAGTCCGAATTTGGCGTGCCCAAAACGTCTTTCATGTTGTTGACCGCGTTCGTGGTGGCCTTTGGTGTGGTCAAGGGGGTGATGAACTTTGTGGCGGGTCGTTTGTCCGAGCGTGTGGGGCGCAAGCGGGTTTTGTTGCTCGGGTGGGGCGTTGCATTGCCCATGCCGTTCATGGTGTGGTACGCCCCCAATTGGGGTTGGGTGGTCGCCGCCACGGTGCTGCTCGGCATCAACCAGGGCCTGACTTGGTCCATGACCCAAACCGCCAAGCTCGACATCACGCAACCCCATGAGCGCGGCCTCACCTTGGGGTTGAACGAATTTTCGGGTTATGTGGGCGTGGCGCTGGGCGGTATGGCCACCGCTGTTTTGGCCACCGCTTTGGGTGCTCGCGAAGGTTTGCTGCTGTTTGGCCTGGTCGTGATGGTGTTTGCCGGCTTGCTTACCCAGTTTTGGGTGCGCGAGACTTTGCCCTGGGCCCAGGCTGAAGTTCAGCGCCACAACGCCGCACCTGCCGCCTTGGGCCGGCCGCGCTATCCCCGCAATGTGTCGGAGGTGCCCAGCACCTGGGAGGTTTTTGCCTTGATGGGTGGGCGAGACCGGCGCTTGTTTGCGCTGTGCCAAGCAGGCTTGGTCGAAAAGTTTGTGGATGCTTTGGTGTGGGTGTTTTACCCGGTGTTTTTGTACCAACAGGGCCTGAGTCTGCCCCGTGTGGGCGGCGTGATCGGGGTTTATGGCCTGGTGTGGGGCGTTTCGCAGCTGTTCACGGGGCGCTTGTCCGACCGAATTGGCCGGCATTGGCCCAATGTGGGGGGCATGTGGTTGTGCGGCGCCGGGGTGGGTCTGATGCTGCTGGGGCGGGGCCAGGCGTGGTGGGTGGCCTCTGCCGCGCTGACCGGCTTGGGCATGGCCTTGCTTTACCCCAACCTCTCGGCTGCTGTGGCCGACATTGCGCCGCCCCAATGGCGGGGTACGGCCATGGGCATCTACCGTTTTTGGCGTGATCTGGGCTACGGTATCGGCGCACTGGGCCTTGGCTTGGTTGCACACTTCACCGGTCAAATGGAGGCGGCATTCGCTTTTGTGGCGCTGGCCATGTTCGGTTCGGGCGCGCTGCTGTGGTGGTGGGGCGAAGAAACCCACCCGCGCCTCAACCCCGATACCTCGCCTTTGCCGGCCCTGCCTCCTGCCCCTGGCTGAGCTTCAAAAGGGTTGCCCCAGCAGCCCAAGCGCAAGTAAGAATTTGCCTGACAAACCGCCGCACCCAGGCTGACAGCAGGAACAGCCGTTTTCCGATTCAAGCGAAGAAAGGCCGGTTTCACAATCCATTTCAACGAATCAACAAAACGAAGGCTGTGTTAGCCCCAGTGGTTGAAGCCCGAAACAGGAGAGTGAACATGAACGCCACCGCCCCCACCCCTGCTGCATTGACCGAACAGCTGCTGGCCGACATCCGCGAAGCCAACCTCACCTACCTGATGCTGGCGCAGCAGCTGATTCGCCAAGACAAAGTGGAGGCCTTGTTCCGGCTGGGCTTGAGCGAAGAGTCGGCGGACCTGATTGCCGCGCTGTCGCCGGCGCAGCTGGTCAAGCTCAGCAGCACCAACACCTTGCTGTGCTGCTTCCGGGCCACCGACGACATGGTGTGGGGCCTGCTGACGAGCAGCCACAAGCCTAACCGTGTGGGCAACGACACCACCCAGCGCTTGCACGCCAGCATCCTCATGTCCAGCCGATTGGCCGACGTGGCAGCCTAGGGAGAAGCCCCAATTTCCAACCCAAAACGTTGCATGCCTGCAACATAACCCTCCAAATTTGAGGTGAAAGTTTGAACTGCGGCGCTAAGTCTGGTGCAATTGCGTCACCCCCGAATTGGGGCCGGTTGGCAAGAAAGCCTTGCTTCCCATTTTTAACCTTGGAGAGACACTTCATGAAAAAGACTCTGATTGCTCTGGCTGCTTTGGCCTCTACCGCAGTATTCGCACAATCTTCTGTGACCATCGATGGCGCTTTCCGCGTTGGTTTCGTTGGCGACAAGGCCGGTGTGAACTCTATTGGCGACGACCAGTCCAGCGGCAACAACCTCAACTTCAAAGTTGTGGAAGACCTGGGTGGTGGTTTGAAGGCCAACGCCCGTGCTCAATTGCGCTACCGCATTGCCAACGGTGACAACACCAACACCACTGGCACCAACGACGCTCTGTTCCACCTGGCACACGTCGGCCTGAGCGGCGCATTCGGTGCAGTCGATATCGGCCGCATTGGTTTCGACCAAGTGTGGGGTTACCAAATGAATGGCAGCTCCAACGGTTCTAACGTCAACGTTTCCGGCACCGGTGGTGCAACTGAAGACGGCCAATGGCGTTACACGGCTCCCGCATTCGTTACCGGCTTGAAAATTCAAGTGGGCGGCGCAATGAAGGCCAACACCGCTGGTGCCAAAGACTCCAACCATTTCTTGGTGACCTACGCTGCTGGCAACTTTGCAGCAACTGCTGTCAGCGAACGCGTTCAGAACGGCAACGAGTACCTGGGCGTTGGCGCTTCTTACAACTTCGGCGTGGCCAAAGTCAACGTGATTTACGCTGACGAACAAACCGCAGCTGGCGTGAACGTGATCAACGGTTACGCTTTGAGCGCCACCGTGCCGATGGACGCTTTCACTTTCAAAGTGGGTTTCCGCGACTCTGAATCCGGTGCAGCCAACACTGACACCAGCAAGACTTCTTTCGGCGTGGACTACGCTCTGAGCAAGCGCACTGTTGCTGAAGCCAACACCTACAAGGTCAAAGGCGATGCCAAGCAGAGCTACTTTGTTGGTGTGCGTCACTCCTTCTAATTTGACGCTGGCGCGAGCCAGCTGATGATTGAAAGATCAAAAACCCTGCTGGAAACGGCAGGGTTTTTTTGTTTCCAAAATGCCACACCGATTTGTAAAGAATTCTGGTTATAAGGGTAAACCCGAGTTTTTGGCTTCCGTCGGTATAAGATGAATCCGTGGCCGCAAGAGCCACACTTAAAAAATGTTCGTCAAGTACCTCAAGGAAACCTCATGAAAAAATCCCTGATCGCATTCGCCGTTTTGGCGGCTTCTGGCGCCGCTTTTGCCCAGTCCAGCGTGCAGCTGTACGGCATTGTGGACTTGGTGGTTCACAAAGACAAAGGCAATGATTTGGCACTGACCTCTGGCGGCATGAGTGGCAGCCGCATAGGCTTCAAAGGCACCAAAGACGTGGGCGCTGGTTTGAAAGCCAACTTTGCCTTGGAACAAGGTTTCGACGCGGACACCGGTTTGGACAACGGCGTGTCATCCTTCTCCCGTCAGGCATATGTCGGTTTGGCGGGTGCCTTTGGCGAATTGAAGCTGGGCAAAGTCTACACAGCATACGACGATGTGGCGGGTGCCACCAACCCGGTGTTTGATTCGGTTTTTTCGCCCACAGGCCTGTTTGCAAGCGGTGGCTACGCCGCCAACCCCAGCAACGGTTTGTACTACGCCACGCCCGCTTTTGGGGGCGTTAGCGGTGCCGTGAGTACCAACTTGGAAGCCAACAACACGGCGGCCAAGACCACCGCCTTGCACGTTAAGTACGAAGATGGCCCTTTGTTTGTCGCCGCTGCTTACCAGCAAGATGGCGACGTTGCAAAGACCCATTACACCCGGCTGAACGCTTCTTATGATTTCGGCCCTGCCAAGTTGCTGGCGGGTGTGGCCAAGGTGGGCGGTGCTGGCGATGCGACCGAGGTGACTTTGGGGGCGGATATTCCCTTGTCTTCCGGCCTGGTGGCTTCTGCAGGCCTGGCCACCACCGACAATGGCGGTACCCGCACCACAGGCGTGGGCGTTGGGGTAGCCTACTCGTTGTCCAAAGAAGTTACGGCCTACGGTGGCTTGCGCAAAGACAACAATGGCGGTTTGAGCCGCGTGGGCGCCGGCTTGAAAGTCGTTTTCTGATTTGTGGGTTACTTGCTCGGCGTCAGCACCGTGGGTGCGGCCGAGCCCAGCAATTCAGGGTAGTCGCGGCTGAAGTGCAGCCCTCGGCTTTCTTTGCGCCGTTGAGCCGATTTGACAATCAAATCGGCCACCTGCACCAGGTTGCGCAGTTCCAGCAGATCGCGCGTCACGTGGAAGCTTTTGTAGAACTCCAAAATCTCGGCTTGTAGCAGGGCGATGCGGTGGGCGGCGCGTTCCAGGCGCTTATCGGTGCGCACAATGCCCACGTAGTCCCACATGAAGCGGCGCAATTCGTCCCAGTTGTGGGAAATCACCACCCGCTCGTCGGCATCTATCACGCGGCTGTCGTCCCAAGGGCGCACGGCGGGCAAAGTGCCCGGGGTTTGTTGGCCAATGTGTTGCACGGCAGCGCGCGCGAACACCATGCATTCAAGCAGTGAGTTGCTGGCCAGCCGGTTGGCGCCATGCAGGCCGGTGTAGCTGGCTTCGCCTACCACGTACAGGCCGGGCAAATCGGTGCGTGCGTTCAGGTCGGTCATCACACCGCCGCAGGTGTAGTGGGCTGCGGGCACCACCGGAATCGCGTCGCGGGTGATATCGATGCCCAATTCGGCGCAACGGGCCAGGATGTTGGGGAAGTGCTCTTGCAGGAAGGCAGGGCTTTGGTGCGATATGTCGAGGTACACGCAGTCCAGCCCGTGCCGCTTCATTTCAAAGTCGATGGCACGTGCCACCACGTCGCGCGGGGCCAGTTCGGCACGCGGATCGTGGTCGGGCATGAAACGGTGGTTCCCAAGGTGCGGTGGCAGCTTGAGCAAACCGCCTTCGCCGCGAACCGCTTCGGTGATAAGAAAGCTCTTGGCGTTGGGGTGGTACAGGCACGTGGGGTGGAATTGGATGAATTCCATGTTGGCCACGCGACAGCCCGCACGCCAGGCCGCCGCAATGCCGTCGCCGGTGGCGGTGTCGGGGTTGGAGGTGTACAGATACACCTTGCCCGCGCCACCCGTGCACAGCACGGTGTGCGGCGCCACAAAGGCCTCCACTTGGTCGGTGGCTTCGTTGAGGGCGTAAGCGCCCAGGCAGTGGCGCTCTGATTCCGGCAGCCCTGCGTGTTTGTCACTCAGAATCAGGTCGACCAGGTTGTGGGTTTCAAAGACCTGCACGTTGGGGGCTTGGTACACCCGGTCGATCAGGGTGTGTTGCACGGCTGCCCCGGTGGCATCGGCGGCATGGACAATGCGGCGTTTGCTGTGGCCGCCTTCGCGGGTGAGGTGCAATTCGCCATCGTGCAGCGTGAACTGCGTGCCCATGTCGCGCAGCCAGGCAATAGCAGAAGGGGCGTTTTCCACGGTGAAGCGGGTGGCCGCCGGCTCGCACAAACCGGCACCTGCCACGCAGGTGTCGTCAATGTGAGCCTGGAAGCTGTCGTCGTCGGCCAGCACCGCGGCAATCCCGCCTTGGGCCCAGCCGCTGGAGCCGTCCTCGATGGTGCGTTTGGTCAGCACGGCGACGCGCAAGTGCGGGGGCAGCAGCAAAGCTGTGCTCAGGCCTGCCAAGCCACTGCCGACGATCACCACGTCAAAACGGTGGGTGGGCGCGTGTTTTTGGCTCGAGTGGGTTGCGGTCATGGGTTGTGGGGTGCCACGCGGCATCAATGGGGTGTGTAGGCGAGGCGCACGTAGATGGGGGCAAAAGCCTCGGCCTGGGTGAGCTCAATCAAGGTTTCTTTGGCCAGTTCCAGCATGGCAATGAAAGTCACCACCAACACTGGCGTGCCCCGGCTGGGGTCAAACAGGTCTGCAAATTCCACAAACCGCTTGCCTTGTAAGCGACGCAACAGCAGGGTCATGTGTTCGCGCACACTCAGTTCCTCGCGGCTGATTTTGTGGTGTTGCACCAGCTTGGCGCGTTTGAGGATGTCGTGCCAAGCTTGCTGCAGGTCAAACGCGTTGACTTCAGGCAGGCGGGCGTGCAGGG
>JBDKEX010000154.1:0-2501 GCA_039798985.1 Pseudomonadota bacterium
GACATTTTGAAGAACTTTGACTTTGGTGGGTTGGACGCTGCTTCAGCGGTGGATCGGTTGCACTTTGAAGGCACCACCATCACTGGCGCTTCGTACGTGGACTTGCAAGGCCCCCAGTTCAACACCCACTTGGCTTTGGAAACCGCCATCAACGGCACGGTGATGCAGGCCGGTGGCGCGGTTCTGGTGCACGTGCTCAACGGCGTTGCGGCTGGCACCAACGTGCTGTTGGTGGACTACAACGGTGTGGCAGGTTACCAGGCCGCCACCGACTACGCCATCAATCTGGTGGGTGTTTCCAACATCGCGGGCTTCGATTTGTCCGACTTGCTGGCCTGAACGTTCACAGCGCCAGGTCGTACTCAACGGTCAAAGGTGCATGGTCTGAAAACTTTGCATCTTTGTACACAGTTGCCGCACGGGCTGCTCGGGCCCATGTTTCATGTGCCAAGTGGTAGTCAATCCGCCAACCCACGTTTTTGGCGTAAGCCTGACCCCGGTTGCTCCACCAGGTGTACGCGCCCTCCCCTTCGTTGGGGTGCAGGGCGCGGTACACGTCCACCAAGCCCGCCTCGTCCAGCAAGCGGGTCATCCAGGCGCGCTCTTCTGGCAAAAAGCCACTGTTCTTCAAGTTGCCCTTCCAGTTTTTCAGGTCAAGCTCGCGGTGGGCTATGTTCACGTCCCCACACAAAACAAACTCGCGTTGGCTCTTTAAATCTGCCAAATGCGGGTATATCAAGTCCAGGAACCGAAACTTGGCCTGCTGCCGCTCGTCCCCCGACGAACCGCTGGGGAAATAGCAGCTGATCACACTCCGTTTGGACTGTGGTGTGTCGAAACGCAACTCCACGTAGCGGCCCTCATCGTCGAACTCGGCGTTGCCTATGCCTATGACCACGTCGCTGGGCTCATGGCGGCTGTACACCGCCACGCCGGAATAGCCTTTTTTTACCGCATAGTGAAAGTACCCTTGTATGCCCGCCAGTTGCTCGAACTTTCCGGCCACGTCGGGGGCCTGAGCCTTGAGTTCCTGCACGCAAATACAATCGGGCGCGGTGGCCTCAATCCATGCTTCCAGGCCTTTGCTGGTGGCAGAACGGATGCCGTTGAGGTTGAGACTGGTCAGTTTGAACAAGGAATTCCCCATGGTGGTTGATGCGAACACGCCCGGTGCCGGGCAAGACAGCTTGGCTCAAGCTTTTGTGCAATTCTCCGTGGAATCGGGCGTTTTGCGCTTTGGTGAGTTCAAAACAAAGGCGGGGCGGTTGTCGCCTTATTTTTTCAATGCCGGTTTGTTTGATGACGGTGCCAAATTGGGGCGGCTGGCCGACTTTTATGCCCAACGAATCGTGGGCAGCGGCATTGAATTTGACATGATTTTTGGCCCCGCTTACAAGGGCATTCCGCTGGCCGCAGCCGTGGCCATCGAGTTGGCGCGGTTGGGGTACAACAAACCTTTCGCCTACAACCGCAAAGAGGCCAAAGACCACGGTGAAGGCGGCACCTTGGTGGGGGCGCCGTTGCAGGGCCGGGTGTTGATCATTGACGACGTCATGAGTGCGGGCACCGCTGCCCGCGAATCGATCGCATTGATCAAGGCCGCGGGCGCCACACCGCATGCGGTGGCGATTGCGCTGGACCGCCAGGAAATGGCCACCGAGCTGGGGGCGGACGGACAAACCCGAGACGTGCCCTACAGCGCTGTGCAGTACGTTCGCAACCAACTGGGGTTGCAGGTGTGCGCGATTGCGCAGCTCAATGACCTGCTGGGCTACCTGGGCACGCAAGGCGCCCACATGAACGAACACCACGCCCGCGTGCAGGCCTACCGGCAGCGCTACGGCGTGGCCTGAAGCTTGCATAATGGGGTCCATGCCTATGTTTTGCTCCACCCTGGCTCAACTTGTCCCACCCGCTGCGGGGTTGCGCCTTGCGCACGGAATTGGCCTGGCGCTCGTTTTTTCAGCGCCCGCTTGGAGCGCCACCATCTACACCTGTGTCGATGGGCAAGGGCGGCGCCTCACATCAGACCGCCCCATTCCTGAATGCATAGACCGGGAGCAGCGGGAGCTGCTGCCCACTGGCGCCCTCAAGCGCGTGGTGCCGCCGGCCATGACAGCCGAAGAACGGGCCAAACAGGAGGTCAAACAGCGCGCAGAGGCAGAACAACTTGCCCGCGTCAACGAAGAGCGCCGACGAGAACGGGCGCTGGTGGCGCGGTACCCCAATCAAGCCACCCACGACAGGGCCCGGGACGATGCCCTGACCCAAATCGATGATGTGATGGGCGCCATTGCCAAACGCCAAATCGAGTTGGAAAAGCAGCGTACCGAAATCGCAGCCGAGATGGAGTTTTACAGGCGCGACCCCAGCAAAGCCCCGGCATGGCTGAAAAAGCGCTTGGAAGAAAACGCCCAACAAACCGCCTCACAAGCGCAGCACCTGGCCGACCAGACCGCAGAAAAAAACCGAATCAACACCCGGTTTGATGAGGAATTGGT